>JAFAYS010000034.1 GCA_019240175.1 Chloroflexota bacterium
GAGCTCTTGCCGGAGAAGCAGGCCGGTATCTTCGAGTCGATCGAAGAGGTGATGGCTGCCGAAGAGCCCGCCGAGCTGCGCCCACGTCCACCGGTCGTGACGATCATGGGCCACGTCGACCACGGCAAGACCAAGCTGCTCGACGCGATCCGCTCGACCAAGGTGGCGGAAGGCGAGGCCGGCGGTATAACCCAGCATATCGGCGCGTACCAGGTTGAGGTTCACGGTCGCAAGATCTCGTTCCTCGACACGCCGGGCCACGAGGCGTTTACCGCCATGCGTGCGCGCGGTGCGCAGGTGACCGACATCGTGGTGCTGGTGGTGGCGGCTGACGACGGCGTGATGCCCCAGACGCTGGAAGCGATCGCGCACGTCAAAGCGGCGAAAGTGCCGATGATTGTCGCGATCAACAAGATCGACTCGGCGGGCGCGAATCCCGACCGCGTGCGCCAGGAGCTAGCGACTGCCGACGTGCTGGTCGAGCAGTGGGGCGGCGAGGTGCCCAGCGTCGAGGTTTCGGCCAAGCTGCGCAAGAACATTGATGGCCTGCTTGAGATCATTCTGCTGGTCGCCGATATCGAAGAGTTCAAGGCCAACCCGGAGAAGCCGGCGGCAGGCACGATCGTCGAGGCCGAGCTGGATAAGAACCGCGGCCCGGTGGCGACCGTGCTCGTGCAGAACGGCACGCTGCGCCCGGACGACATTGTGCTGGTCGGCTCGACCTTCGGCAAGATCCGCGCGATGTTCAACGACTCGGGCAAGCGACTGCGCCATGCCGAGCCATCGACGCCGGTCGAGATCCTGGGTCTGACCGATGTGCCGAAAGCCGGCGACATCTTGCAGGTGGTGCCGGATCTCGGGCTCGCACGTGAGATCGGCGCACAGCGCCAGCGCCAGCGCCAGGCCGAGCAGATGGGCTCGCAGACCAAGGCGGTCAGCCTTGACGATCTGTACTCGCGCATCCAGGCCGGGCAGGTCAAAGATCTCAACATTCTGCTCAAGGCCGATGTGAGCGGCTCGATCGGCGCGATCGAGCACTCGCTGAAGCAGATCAACTCGAAGCACACCGAGGTCCAGCTGCGCATGATCCACACCGGCACCGGCGCGATCTCGGAGTCGGACGTGAACCTGGCGACGGCCTCGAACGCGCTGATCATCGGCTTCAACGTGCGGCCTGACCCGGCGGCGCGCAAGCTGGCGGATCAGAACGGCATCGAGATCCGGTTCTACAACATTATCTACCAGCTGATCGAGAACCTTGAGCAGGCGCTGGTGGGTATGCTGGCACCGGAAGAGCGCGAGGTGATCAACGGTTTTGCCGAGGTGCGCAACACCTTCCGTCTGCCGAGCCGCGAGATTGTGGCAGGTCTGTACGTGACCGACGGCAAGATCAACCGCAACGATCTGGTGCGCGTGCTGCGCAACGGCGTGGTGATCCACGACGGACGGCTCTCGTCGCTCAAGCGCTTCAAGGACGATGTCCGCGATGTGCAGAGCGGCTACGAGTGCGGCGCGATCGTCGACAGCTTCCCGGATGTGCAGGACGGCGACACGATGGAGTTCTACCGCAAGGAAAAGGTAGAGCGAACCGCGTAACGAGCGGAGAACCTAGAACCTAGAACCTAGAACCGAGGGCGCAGAACAACAATCTACGCCGGTTCTAGGTTCATCTCAAGGTATGGGCTCTAGGTTTTTCTAAGTACCACAAGAACTAAGAATTTAGAACCAAGGATCAAAAATAGAGTCTATTTAGGTTCTAGGTTCTTAGTTCCAGGTTCTTCTAATTGGAGCCTATGTCAAAACGAACCGAACAAATTGGCGACGAGATCCAGCGGATTCTTGGCGAAGTCATCCAGTCGGAGGTCAAAGATCCGCGCGTCGGCTTTGTCACAGTGACGGGCGTGAACATGACGCCGGATCTGTTGCGCGCAAACGTGCGCATCTCAGTGCTCGGCGATGACCAGGAGCGCAAAACGACGATGCAGGCGCTGGAGCGCGCTAAAGGCTTTCTCAGGCGGCGCGTCGCGGAGGAAATGTCGCTGCGGCAAACGCCCGAGCTGAGGCTGCACCTCGACACTTCGCTTGACCACGCGCTGCGCATCGGCGAGCTGCTGCACGAGATCGACGAAGAGCGCAAAACCAATCCGCCGAAGCTGGACGAGACCGAAGCAGAGTAGATGTTCTTCAAAGAAGCAGAAGTGACAAACTTTTGCTTTTTTGTTGTGCGCAGTATTCGGACGCACATCAGATCAACGCGGCATTAGGCGTGCTACTATACACACAGAACGAAGCCACAGCGCGATGGAAGTAGCGCGCTGATTTCAGATAGAGAGAGTGTATGCTGTACACGAACGCCGAACTAGCCGCGCCTGCGATTGCCGATTGTGTGCGCGATAAACGCCATATCCTGCTGATCACCCATGTCAACCCCGACGGCGACGCGATCGGATCGCTGCTGGGCCTGGGCTTATACTGGGAGCAGATCGGCTTCAAGGTGACGATGCTCGCGCCCACGCCGCTGCCCAACTACACCCGACGACTCAGCAATGTCGAGCGCATCCAGGTGTACAGCGACGAGCCAAATCTGCCGCCGTCCGTGGATCTGATCGCGCTGGTCGATACCGGCGACGTGCAGCGCATCGCGCGCATCTACGAGGAGCAGGCCGACTACATCAACGCGCGGCCAATGATCATCATCGATCATCACGCGACCAACACCGGCGAAGGCACCGTCAACCTGGTCGATCCAACGCTCTCGTCGAACTGCGAGCTGCTCTACCATCTGCTGCGCGCCTGGGACGCTCACATCACGCCCGACATCGCGACCGCGCTGCTGCTGGGCATCACCACCGACACCCAAAGCTTCAAAACCTCCAACACCACGCCCTCAGCTTTACGCGCCGCCGCCGATCTGATCGAGCAGGAGGCCGATCGGGCGCTAATCATGCGCGATGTGTACTCCAATATTCCGTTCGAGACCGCCAAGCTGCTGAGCCTGTCGCTGGCCGAGCTGAAGCGCGATGGGCCGATCGCCTGGACCTTCGTCTCGCAGGCAATGCAGCGGCAAACCGGCGCGACTGACGACGCGACCGACGAGGTCACCGAC
This sequence comes from Chloroflexota bacterium, assembly GCA_019240175.1. Lineage (GTDB taxonomy): Bacteria > Chloroflexota > Chloroflexia > Chloroflexales > Kallotenuaceae > LB3-1. Next base: position 3,107 of record JAFAYS010000034.1, read on the forward strand.
TATATCTCGAATCTCGGCGGCCTCAAAGCGACCGTGCTCTTCAAAGAGCGCCGCGATGGATCGGTCAAGATCTCGCTGCGCTCGGTGCCCGGCATCGACGTTTCGGCAGTGGCGCAGCACTTTGGCGGCGGTGGTCATCGCCAGGCAGCGGGCGCGACACTTAGCGGGCCGCTGGCAGATGCGGAGCGACGCGTGCTGGAAGTCTTGCAGGCGACAGTGAGCGCGGCAGGCGATTCAGCAGAATAAAGGCCCATGTTATAATCTGCAAGCAAAGCTATGACTTTTAGTGGCACATATACGCAGACTACGAGGAGGTAGTATGCTCACCCCGTACAAAAACGAACCGTTCACCGATTTCAGCGTGGAGGCCAACGCGCAGGCGATGCGCTCGGCGCTCAATCTCGTCAAAGCGCAGCTTGGCCAAACCTATCCGTTGATCATCAACGGCGAGGCGATCGCCACCGACGATACATCAACCTCGATCAACCCCGGGCGGCCCCAGGAAGTCGTCGGCAAGTTTGCCAAGGCGACCGTCGATCATGCCGACCAGGCGATCCAGGCGGCGGCGCGCGCCTTCGAAACCTGGCGCTTCGTGGCTCCCGAGGAGCGCGCCAACTACTTGTTCAAAGCCGCCGCTGTGATGCGCCGCCGCAAGTTCGAGCTGTGCGCCTGGCTGACCTATGAGGTTTCCAAAAGCTGGGCCGAGGCCGACGCCGATGTGGCCGAAGCGATCGACTTTTGCGAGTACTACGGTCGACAGATGCTCAAACTGGGCGGGCCGCAGGATGTGGTCGATGTGCCGTGGGAAAACAACCAGCTGTTCTATGTTCCGCTGGGCGTCGGCGTCGTGATTCCGCCCTGGAACTTTGCACTGGCAATCATGGCGGGCATGACCAGCGCCGCGATCGTGGCGGGCAACACCGTCGTGCTGAAGCCGGCCTCGACCTCACCCACGATCGCCGCGCAGTTTGTTCGGATCATGAACGAGGAGTGTGCACTGCCGCCCGGCGTGCTGAACTTCGTGCCGGGCCCCGGCGGCATCATGGGCGACGCGCTGGTCGATCATCCGCAGACGCGCTTCATCGCCTTCACGGGATCGAAAGAAGTTGGCCTGCGCATCTTCGAGCGCGCTTCGGTGCGGCAGCCGGGCCAGAACTGGCTCAAGCGCACGATCATGGAGATGGGCGGCAAAGACGCGATCGTGGTCGACGAGACCGCTGATCTCGATCTGGCGGCTGAGTCGATCACCTTCTCGGCGTTCGGCTTCCAGGGCCAGAAGTGCTCGGCCTGCTCGCGCGCGATCATTGTCGAGAGCGTGTACGACGAGGTGCTGCGCCGAGTTGTCGAGCGTACGCGCAAGCTGACGGTGGGCCAGCCCGAAGAGCAGGGCGTCTACATGGGCGCGGTGATCGACAAGAACGCGTTCAATAAGATCAAAGAGTACATTGATGTTGCCGGGCAGGAAGGCCGCGTGGTGCTTGGCGGCGAGACCGACGACGGCTCCGAGGGCTACTTCATCCCGCCGACGATTGTCGCCGATGTGCCGGAGGATGGGCGGCTGGCCTGCGAAGAAATCTTCGGGCCGGTGCTGGCCTTCATCAAGGCGCGCGACTTCGAGCACGCCGAGCAGATCTTTAACAACACGGAGTACGGCCTGACCGGCGGTCTGATCTCACGCTCACGTGAGCGCATCGAGCGAGCAAAGCAGACCTTCCATGTCGGCAACCTGTATCTCAACCGCAAGATCACCGGCGCGCTAGTCGGGGTGCAGCCCTTTGGCGGCTTCAACATGAGCGGCACCGACTCCAAAGCCGGCGGCCCGGATTATCTGCTGCTCTT
>JAFAYS010000540.1 GCA_019240175.1 Chloroflexota bacterium
TATCCCAGGTAGGCCCTACAATGTTGTTTTTGGTTGCCGTGCAGGCTTCATACACCATGTCAGGACAGGCGTGGTAAAGCTGCACGGTCTTGAGGTGTTTGTATGTTCAAATGGCTTGGCCGACTCTTCAGCGGCGATACTACCGAGCGAGTGTTGAACGATCTGTACGCGATTGTCGATCAGGTCAACGACCTCGAGCCGGAATTTGAAGCCTTGACGAATGAACAGTTGCGCGGCAAAACCGATGAGTTTCGTCGCCGTCTGCGCGAAGGCGAGACTCTTGACGATCTGCTACCGGAAGCGTACGCCGCGATTCGTGAGGCCGCCCGGCGCACGATCGAAAAGCGTCACTACGATGTGCAGCTGATCGGCGGTATTGTGCTGCACCAGGGCAAGATCGCCGAGATGAAGACCGGCGAAGGCAAGACTCTGGTCGCGACGCTGCCGCTCTACCTGAACGCCCTGGAAGGCAAAGGTAGTCATCTGATCACCGTCAACGACTATCTGGTGCGGCGTGACGCCGGCTGGAACGGCCCGATCTATCATCTGCTGGGCGTGTCGCTGGCGGCGATCGCGCATGACTTCTCGGCGATCTACGATCCCGATTATCTTGATCCTAAATCGAACCTTGAGGATGAGCGCCTGGTCCACTGGCGACCGGTCACGCGCCGCGAAGCCTACGAGGCCGATATTACCTACGGCACGAACAATGAGTTCGGCTTCGACTATCTGCGCGATAACATTGCTACCCGCTATGAGCAAACGGTGCAGCGTCCGCTGAACTATGCGATCGTCGACGAGGTTGACAACATCTTGATCGACGAGGCGCGCACGCCGTTGATTATTTCCGGTCCGGCGCGCGCGGCGGGCGACGATTACCACTATTTTGCCAATCTGGTCAAAGGTTTGCGCGGCATCGAGCAGCGCGAATACGACGCATATAAAAAAGATCTCGATTTTGGCGACAACAAGCGCCGCACCGAGGCCCAGCGCGCGATCGACAGCGCCGACTATGTGCTTGATCTCAAGCATCGCAGCCTTGCGCTGACCGACGCCGGTATTCTGAAGGTTGAGCGCCGTCTGAAGGATGCGGGCCGCATTCCCGACGATGCCAGCATCTACGAGCCTGAGTACTTCGAGCTGACGCATTATCTCGATAACGCGGTTAAGGGCGAGTACGTTTTCAAGCGCGACAAAGATTATATTGTGCAGAGCGGCGAGGTCGTGATCGTCGACGAGCAGACGGGCCGCACAATGCCTGGCCGGCGCTGGTCGGATGGCTTGCACGAGGCGGTCGAGGCCAAGGAAGGCGTGCGCGTTCAGGACGAGACGATGGTCTACGCCACGATCACGATCCAGAACTATTTCCGCATGTACACCAAGCTTTCAGGCATGACTGGCACCGCGCTGACTGAGTCCGAAGAGTTCGCTAAGATCTACAAGCTCGACGTCGTGCCGATCCCGACCAACCGCGAGGTGGTGCGCGACGATCGCAACGATCAGATTTACCGCTCGGAAGAGGCCAAGTACCGCGCGGTGGTGCGTGAGATCATCGGCGCGGCGATCAACGGCCAGCCGGTGCTGGTCGGCACGGCCTCGATCGAAAACTCCGAGCGTCTGGCCGCGTATCTCAAGCCGGTCGGCCTCAAGAATCTGGCGCTCTCCTCGGTGCTGATGACCGTGATCCGCGACTCCAAGGGCGTGAGCGAAGATGTGCGCAAGGCCTTTGCCGAAAGCCTGGATCTGCCGGTCTCGCAGGTGCCGTTCACGGTGCTGCGCCAGACCGCGCAGTCGCTGAATATGCCGACCGATCCGTCCGATCCCGAGATCCTGGATCGCTTTGCGGCGATGATCAATGTCGAAGATACGGCGCGGCTGGCCGAGATTATTCGCAGCGGCATGTCGCATCAGGTCTTGAACGCCAAGCTGCACGAGCAAGAAGCGCGCATTGTGGCGCAGGCGGGACGGCCCGGCGCGGTCACGATCGCGACCAACATGGCCGGTCGTGGTACCGACATTTTGCTGGGCGGCAACTCCGACGCGCTGTCGGCGCAGTATCTTGAAGAGAACGGCGTGCGACGCGAGCAGATCAAGTCTGTCGCCAAGCTGGTGGCCGAGAACAACGAGCAGCAGACGCAGCAGGTGCTTGAGCGCCAGAAGCTGCCGGCGATTGTGCTGGAAGAGCTTCAGCGCGCCAAGCAGCAGTACGACAACATGCTGCAGCAGTTCGAGGCTAATCCCGCGCTCTTCTTCCTGAGCCACTACGCCGAGGGCTCGGCGGAAACCTTTGCGTCGCGCTGGGCGTTCGTCAACGATGTGCTGGAAAATGAGGTTGCGGCGGCGCGCCTGATTGTGCAGAACACGTCCGGCCTACGTGAAGAGCAGATCGCGCAGATCCAGGCGGTGCGCTCCGACCTGGAATCGTATCGCAACGACAAAGCCGAGTTCCTGGCCAATCAGCTCTTCGATCAGATCTATGCGGCGCGGGCTCGTTTGATCCAGGCGGTGCTGCACGGCAACCTCGACGAGGCGCGCCGGCTGATCGCGGAGACGCCGACGCTGGACGAGAGCCTGATCGGCGGTATTCAGCAGATCAAAGCGCAGGTCGAGGCCGATGCGAATCTGATTCGTGAGGCCGGTGGTATGAAGATCATCGGTACCGAGCGGCACGAGGCGCGGCGCATCGATAACCAGCTGCGTGGTCGCGCCGGACGTCAAGGCGATCCCGGTGTGTCGCGCTTCTATATCTCGCTTGAGGACGAGCTGATGAAGCGCTTCGGGCCGAGCATCGACCGCGTCAAGGGTTTCATGTCGCGCGCGGGCTTCGAGGACGATATTCCGATCGAGTTCGGCGTGATCTCGAAGTCGATCGAAAATGCGCAGACCAAGGTCGAAGGCTACAACTTCGACACTCGCAAGCGCGTGGTCGATTACGACGACGTGATGAACAAGCAGCGCGAGGTGATCTACGCGCGGCGACGGGCGATCCTGGAGCAGGGCGAGATCCAGCGCCGCTTGCAGATGCTGGTGCAGCGCTACATCGGCAGCTACGGCGATTGGGTCGCCGGGCAGGTCGAGGAGCTGGCGGCTGGCGTCAACAACGGCAACGCGCCCGAGATCGAGCGACAGCTGGCGCGGCTACTGCCCGGCAGCGAGCGGCTGAATCTTGCCGAGATCGAGGCGGCCAGTGACGAGCAGCGCGCCGCGCTGTTGCAGCCGCTGATTTCACAGTCCGAGGAGCAGCGTCATCCGCTGCGGCTGCTGCTGGAAGACGTCGCGGAGTTTGTCGATATCGATCCCGACGCCGGCTTCGAGGAGCTGAAGAGCGCGGACCGGGCGGCGATCGAGCGCTACCTGGACGAGGAGTGGCGCTCGCGCACCGAGGGCGATCTAGAGCAGCGCATCAAGAGCTTGTTCTACACCGAGCTGGATCTGATGGTCGATCGCTATATCGACGACTACGAAGGCTGGGTGACCGGCGAGATCGAAAAGGCCGTCGATGCGTCAACGGTGCAGGCGACCAACGCGATCAACGTCGACGGCACGCTGCGGCGTATTCGCCCGGTGCTGCCACAGGTCGATACGATCGCGCGCGAGCGTCTGGCTGGGTCTCCCGAGCTTGTGCAGCGCGAGCTTGAGTCGGTGATCAAGGCCAGCTATCAGGAGGGCAACCACCTGCGGCTCTTCGCCGACGAGCTCCAGCGCGTGCTGCCGTTCGTGCCGGGCCTGTCGCCGGATCAATATCTGATCATGTTCGCGG
>JAFAYS010000598.1 GCA_019240175.1 Chloroflexota bacterium
TCGGTATCGTCGATCTTCAAAACCGGGTTGAGCAGCGGACTGTTGCGGCGCTGTGCCAGGCGATCGAGCATCGCGGCCCCGACGATCACGGCATCTATCTGGCCAACGACTCGGCGTTCTCGGTGGGCTTCGGCTCGCAGCGGCTCAGCATTCTGGATCTCAGCCCTGCCGGCCACATGCCGATGCAAAACGAGGCCGGCGATGTCACGCTGGCCTACAACGGCGAGATCTACAATCACCGCGAGCTGCGCGCCGACCTTGAACGACGCGGCTTTAGCTACCGCTCGCACACCGACACCGAGACGCTGCTCCATGCCTACGAGGCGTTTGGGCTTGACTGTTTGTCGCGGCTGAACGGCATGTTCGCGGCAGCGATCCACGACCGGCGCAACGAGCGCGTGGTGCTGGTGCGCGATCGCATGGGCATCAAGCCGCTCTACTACTTCTGGGACGGCCACACGTTGATCTTCGGCTCGGAGCTGAAAGCGCTGCTAGCGCTGCCGCAGGTGCCGCGCCGGATCAATCAGCAGGCGCTCGACGTGTATCTGTCGCTGGGCTACGTGCCCGCGCCGCTTTCGCTGATCGAGGGCGTGACCAGCTTGCCAGCTGGACATTACGTCGAGCTGAAGCACGGCGAACTGCGCACGCGCGCCTTCTGGAACGAGGGCTACAACCTCGCGGCCATGCGTGAGCGCTCCGACGACGAGCTGGTCGCGCTGACCCGCCAGACGCTGGAAGACGCGGTAAAGCGGCAGCTGATGAGCGACGTGCCGGTGGGCGTCCTGCTCAGCGGCGGCCTGGACTCGACGATCATCACCGCGCTGGCGCAAAAACACCACGACCAGCCGCTCGACACGTTTGCGGTCGGCTTTGCCAGCCCCAGCCTCGACGGCTCGATCGCCGACGCCTACAACGCCGATCGTCACTACGCGGCGCTGGCAGCCCAGCGGCTGGGCACGCGCCACCACGAGATCATCGTGCGCGAAGATCTGGCGCTGGCGGATCTGCTGCGCGACCTGGTGCGCTCGCTGGACGAGCCGGTCTGGGAAGCCTCGTTTGTCTCGATCTTTCTGCTCTGCAAGCTGGCGCGTGAGCACGGCGTGAAGGTTGTGCTGACCGGCGACGGCAGCGATGAGCTGTTCGCGGGCTACTCCTGGTATCGCGGCGCACAGCGGCTGATGATGTACCAGAGGCTGCCGCTGTTGAACACCGCGCTGCCCACGATCGCAAAGCTCTTCGACGGGCGCGACCTGGGCCGCAAAGCCAACGAGCTGCGCCACACGCTGCACGGCGCGCCAACGGTGCGCTATCGTGCCAACTACGAGCATTTTTCGCCCGATGAGAAGCGGCGGCTGCTCGGCACAGGCGGCGGCCCCGATCCGGTGGATGCGCTGCTGGCACCGATCCTTGAGCGCGCCGGCGGCAACCTGGTCGAACAGTTTTCGTTTGCCGATCTCAAGCTGTGGGTCGGTGAGCATTTCAACCAGCGCGTCGATCGCATGAGCATGGCGACCTCGGTCGAAGCGCGCGTGCCGTTCCAGGACAACGCCGTCGTGGATCTGGCGCTCGGCATTCCCTGCGGGCGCAAAATGAAAGGCGGCGAGCAGAAATATTTGCTGCGCCGGGCCTTCGCCGATATCCTGCCGCCCGAGATCTTGAGCCGCCAGAAGCGACCGTTTGCCGCGCCGCAGCATGTGTGGCTGCGCGACGGGCTGCGCGACGTGATCGCCGAACTGCTGAGCCCGGAGCGCGTCGCGGCCACGAATCAGCTCGATCCGGCGGCGGTGCAGCAGGTGTACCAGCGCTATCTTTCGGGCGAGGAGCCTCGGCCCGCCAAGCTGTCGATCCTGGTAATGTTCCAGCTCTGGTGCGAAGAAGTCCTGGCCGGATCGCCGGTCGCAGTATAGCTCAGTAATATCAACGATCTAGCACGAGCAGCCAATGCAACACACACGTCGTTTATCCTGGGCCGCGTTTAGCCTGACCTTCGCCAACCTGGTCGTGATGGTGATCAACGCGGTTGGCGGCATCTATATCGCCCGCTCGCTCTCGTCGAGCCAGTACGGCGAAGTCGCCTACTTCATGGGTATCTATCTGATGGCCACGCTGATCTGCGGCTTCGGGCTGACGGATCAGGCGATGCGTGATCTCTCCGAGTTCAAGGCGCTAGAGCAGCGGGAGCAGCTCAACCAGAGCTTTTATACGCTGCTGGCGATTCGCCTCGGCTCGGGCGCGCTGCTCACCGCCGCGCTGGCGATCTACGCGCTGCTGCTGGGCAGCATCACACCGCTGCTGATCGGCGTGTGCGCGGCGGTCTCGATGCTCTCGGATTTTCTAACCGGCGCGCTGCGTGGCGTGCAGCGGATCGGCGGGCTAATCGTGGTGCTTTGCGCGCAGCCGCTGCTGTATCTCGGCCTGATGCTGACGATGCCGCTGCGGTCGGTCGAGCAAGTTTTTACATTCTTCTGCGTCTCGCTGATCGTGGCGGCGCTGCTCGGCGGCCTGATGCTGCTGCGCTCAGGGCTGGGATTGCCCAGCAGACGCTCGCTCTCACGCAGCTATGTGCGCTCATCCGGCGGCGGCGCGGCGCAGCTCTACATCGTGGCGCTGCTGCAAACCGCCTACGGCTCGGTCGGCACGCTGATCCTTGGCGCGTTCGGCCTGTACGCCGCGACTGGCCTGCTCTCGGCCAGCCTGACGGTCGCGCGCATGCTGCCGCTGATTCTCGGCCCGACGATCGTGAGCATGTTTTACCCGCAGCTGCGCGCCTGTCTGGCCCGTCAAAGCCCAGAAGCCGCGCGGCAAACCTTCGATCTGTTCTACCGCGCCGCCGTGCTGGCCACGATTGCCGGCACCGCGCTGCTGCTGGTCTATCCCGACACGGCGATCCAGACCCTGTACACCAACAAATACCTCGACGCCGCATCGTCGCTACAGCTGCTGGCACCGGCAAGCCTGCTGATGGTTATCGATCTGCTGTTTACCTGGACGCTGATCGCGCATCAGGCAGTGCGTCAGGCGATCTTGCTGCTCAGTGTACGACTGGCGGTGTTGAGCCTCGGCGCAATCGTCGCGGTGCTGGCGGGCAGCGCAGCCGCGCCGCTGGTGCTGGCGCTGGCCTATGGACTGTCGGCGTGTGTCGGCGTGGGACTGCAAGCGCGCGCGATGCGCCGTCTGGCGGCCTACCCGCTGCGGCTGCTTGAGATCGGCGTGATGCTGGGGCTGAGCCTACTGCTGGCGCTGCTGTGCCGCTCCATGCTGCCGAACTTCCAACTGGCCGCGATCGAGTATTTCGGCAACAGCGTGATCACGGCGCTGCTCTACGGGCTGGCGCTGCTCTTCTATTTTTACCGCGCCCGGCTGCGGGCCGCGCTGCCGAACCCCGCTATCGTCTCGACCAAATCTTGAGCGCCATGAATCAGCCACACACGACACGCCATCGCATCACGATCTTCGCGCTGCTGCTGCTTGCGGCGCTGCTGCCGCTGAACCCGGCTGCGGCGCAGGCCAACATAGATTGCACGGGCACGATCGAGCCGCCGCGCCGGTTAGCGATCGAGTGCGCGCCCGGATTTGCCACCGGCAAAGATCGCATCACGATCTACAGCCAGCGCGATCTCGACCCGGCGCGACCCTGGCAGGAG
>JAFAYS010000056.1 GCA_019240175.1 Chloroflexota bacterium
GGCCGCCTCGACGGCGTTGCGAATGTCCTTGCGGTTGCCCTCACCCACCTCGCCGATCAGCCGCCCCTGCGGACTATAGACCGATCGACTGTAGCCTGAGTCGGGCCGTGCCTGCTTGCCGCCGACATAGTTTTTGGGCGTGCGATCGATCGCTGGGAAGCCGATCGCCGGGCCGTTGCGGTGGCCGTTGGTGATTGCTTCAGATTGACCGTCCTGTGCGCTTTGTTTCTTTGTTTCTTTGTTCCCTTGTTCCTCGTTAGGTTCTAGGTTCTGGGTTCTAGGTTCTTCTTTAAACTTTACATACTCGTACAGCCCCTCTTTGCCGCCCTCGCGCCCGTAGCCGCTTTCGCGGTAGCCGCCGAAGCCGGCAGCGGCATCGAAGAGATTGGTGCTGTTGATCCAGACCACGCCGGCCTTGATCTTACCTGCCACGTCGAGCGCCTGGTTAATATCCTCGCTCCACACGCTGGCCGCCAGCCCGAAGCGCGTATTATTCGCCAGCGCGACGGCCTCGGCGGGCGTGCGGAAAGTCATCGAGACCAGCACCGGGCCGAAGATCTCGACCTGCGCGATCGTGGCGGCGGGCGCGACATCGGTGAAAAGCGTCGGCGGGAAGAAGTAGCCTTCGGTAGGACAGGCCCATGACGGCTGCCAGATCGTCGCGCCCTCGTCCTGGCCCTGCGCCACCAGCTTCTGGATCTTTTCAAGCTGCACAGGCGCGACAATCGCGCCGATGTCGATCGCTTTGTCGGTCGGATCGCCCACGCGCAGCTTTTCCATGCGTGTGCGCAGCTTGTCGATCAGCCGCTGGGCGATGCTTTCCTGCACCAGCAGCCGCGATCCGGCGCAGCAGACCTGGCCCTGATTGAACCAGATCGCGTCGACCACGCCCTCGACCACGCTGTCCAGGTCGGCGTCGTCAAAGACAATAAAGGGCGACTTGCCGCCTAGCTCCAGCGAGAGCGTTTTGCCGCTGCCCGCCGTGGCCGCGCGAATGATGCGCCCGACTTCGGTTGAGCCCGTAAACGCGATCTTGTTGATGCCGGGATGCTTCACGATCATCTCGCCGACCTTGCCGTCGCCCGTGACGATGTTGATCACGCCGCGCGGCAGCCCGACCTCGTCGCAGATCTCGGCAAATGCCAGCGCCGTCAACGAGGTCCACTCCGCCGGCTTCAGCACCACGGTGTTGCCCATCGCCAGCGCGGGCGCGATCTTCCAGGCCATCATCAGCAGCGGAAAGTTCCACGGGATGATCTGGCCGACCACGCCGACGGGCTTGTAGTTGGGCAGCTCGGTTTCCATCAGCTGCGCCCAGCCGGCGTGATAGTAGAAGTGCCGCGCCACCAGGGGAATATCGATGTCGCGGGTTTCGCGGATCGGCTTGCCGTTGTCAAGCGTTTCCAGCACCGACAGCCGCCGCGAGTGCTTCTGGATCTGCCGTGCCAGCGCATAAAGGTAGCGCGCCCGAATGTGCCCCGGCGTTTGTGACCAGCTTTCGAAGGCCGTGCTCGCCGCCGCGACCGCCGCGTCGACGTCTTGCTGCGTCGCCTGCGTGACGTGGCCCAGCAGCTTGCGATTGGCCGGATTGGTGCTCTCAAACAGGCGATCGTCGGCTGGCTCGGTCCACGCGCCGTCGATGTACATGCCGAAGCGGCGCTGGTGGGCGTCCAGCCAGGCGTTGGCCGGCGACGCGCTCTCCGGCGCTGGGCCGTACTCCATGGTCTCAAAAATGTCTGCTATGCTCATAAATCACTTCGTGATAGAACTTAGAACCCAGAACCCAGAACCTAGAGTCGTCGGTTTCATCCTCTTGGTTCTAGGTTCTTAGTTCTAGGTTCTTACTTAGCCCATCGGATGGCGGAACAGCGCCGAGTACTGGCCGGTGACGTGATGCTCAAGCTGGCGCTCGATGTCGCCCAGCAGCGAGCTAGCGCCGAAGCGGAACAGCTGGTTATTGAGCCAGTCGTCGCCCAGCTCTTCTTTGATCAGGATCAGCCAATCGAGCGACTGCTTGGCAGTTTTGATGCCGCCCGCCGGCTTGAAGCCGACCTTATGCCCGGTCTGGACGTAGTAGTCGCGGATTGCGCGCGTCATGATCAGGCTGACCGGCAGCGTGGCGTTAACGCCTTCTTTGCCGGTCGAGGTCTTGATGAAATCCGCGCCGGCCATCATGCAGACCAGACTGGCCTTGGCCACGTTGCGCAGCGTGCCCAGCTCGCCGGTCGCCAGGATCGTCTTGATGTGCGCATCGCCACAGGCCGCGCGGAAGGCCTTGACCTCATCGTAGAGCGCCTGCCAGTCGCCGGTCAGGACGTGGTGCCGCGAGATCACAATGTCGATCTCTTTGGCTCCGGCCTGCACCGAAGCCTCGATCTCGCGGAGCTTCAGCTCGAATGGATTCAATCCGGCGGGAAAGCCTGTCGAGACGGCGGCGACCGGAATATTGGTGCCTGCCAGCGCCTCGACAGCCGTCGGGACGAAGGCGTGATACACGCAGACCGCGCCGACCTGGAGTTTCAACTGCTGCACGCCCAGCGCCTCGATCAGATCCGGTCGCACGGGCTGCCGCGCTTTGGCGCACAAACGCTGCACCGTGCCCGGCGTGTCATCGCCCGAGAGCGTGGTCAGGTCGATGCAGGTGAT
>JAFAYS010000854.1 GCA_019240175.1 Chloroflexota bacterium
AATAGCGCTTGTATGCGGCAGCGGCGTGTTAGCCTGCGTATCGGTAGGTGTACATACCGGTGTGCCGGTTAATGCTGAGGTGTTCGCGAATACTGGTCACCAGGACAAAGTGCCAGGCGTCCTGATCCGTTGTGCCGCGTGTGATCGTTCCAACTCGCCCAATCCCTAGCAATAGATCGTGCGCCATGCTCCACGCCAGCGACTCGTCGACAGCGAATGGGTGGCGTTGATACGCTAATAAACGACGGGCGTACTGTTCCCAGTCACCGACAGCAGGCTCGTGATTAAGCGGTGTCGCGTTAAGGATCTGCTCTAATCTGTGCAAATCGTCGGATCGGTGATGCAGCGCTATTTTACGGATACTTTGGCCCAAAATAGACAGCGCATAGTGTTGCTTTGGGCAGGCAGGATCTTGGGCTAACTCTAGCAGGACCGGCACATAGGACAAGCCGTAGAGCAGGAGATCTTCGTCCTGTTCCATAAAATACAGCGCGTCGTCATAGCCCCATTCGCGGACATCAGCATCGGTTGGATTGAAGTTGTCAGTTATGCGTTCACTCATAGCTCCTCTGTAACAGGCGTTCAAACGATACCCAAGTAAGCTAACATATCACCACAAGCCGCTCAGCGTCTCACGTAACCCGATTAGCCGAGCGCATAGCTCGGCGTTAAGCATTTTTTACTTCTCATCGCTACATCCTCAAGGTACCACAGCCGCTAGTACTGAGATAGCTACGTGTCTGACCCTTTGGTCACGGCAAATGCGCCATATCTTCCCCGAGGCTTCCCCGTTTCTACAGGTGCTGACGAAATAACAAACCTGGCCCCGCCCAGCAACGAATTGCCCTGCGAAAGGACGCATCACTCAGACCACTCGCTCTGAACCAGAGCGCTAGTTTGTGCTGCCAGATTTCAACTCGCTACCTATTGATCTACCTACACGTTTTAGTAAAGGGTTGTGCCGTGAACCTCCCAACGACCAACATTCAACCATCGCTCGACCACGCTTTTGCAGGCACCACGAATGTTCCGATGCTGCGCACCGACGCCGAGCGAGCGGCGATGCAGGCCACACAGCAGCTAAACTGGCAGTTTCTCGCCGAGTCTGCGTCCACACAGCATGCTTCACCCGTAAAGTATCGTGTCAGCGTGGTGATCCCCGCGCTCAACGAGGCCGATAATTTGCCCTACGTGCTGCCGCGAATCCCGTCGTGGGTGGACGAGGTGCTGCTGGTCGATGGCCACTCAACCGATAACACCGTCGAGGTGGCGCAGCGCCTGTGGCCGAGCATTCGGATCGTGCAGCAGCAGGGCAAGGGCAAAGGCGCGGCGCTGCGCTCGGGCTTTGCGGCGGCGACCGGCGATATCATCGTGATGCTTGACGCCGACGGCTCGACCGATCCGGCGGAGATGGGCCTGTTTGTGCAGGTGCTCTGCAACGGCGCGGATTTTGTCAAAGCTTCGCGCTTTCTTCAGGGCGCGGGCACATCCGACATGCCGCTGCATCGGCAGTTTGGCAACGAGGTGCTGACAATGATGGTGCGGCTGCTCTTCGGCGGGCGCTTCTCGGATCTGTGCTATGGCTACAACGCCTTCTGGGCGCGCGTGCTGCCGCTGCTGGAGCTGGACGGCGACGGCTTCGAGATCGAGACAATGATGAATGTGCGCGCGCTGCGGGCCGGGCTAAAGGTCGTCGAGATGCCGAGCTTCGAGGCCGAGCGCGTGCATGGCGTTGGCCGCCTGCGCACCATCCCCGACGGCTGGCGCGTCCTGAAAACCATCGTCAAGGAGCGCTTGCGACCGCACCAGCCTAGCATGCTGCAAACTATTGACGCTAACCACTAGAGTTATGACAGCTTTTCTCACCTCTTCCGTGATCCTGTGCGCCTACACCGAGGCACGCTGGCACGATCTTGTCGCGGCGGTAGCCTCGGTTCAGCGCCAGACGCTGCCGCCCGGCGAGATTATCGTGGTGGTCGATCACAATCCCCGGCTGCTGGAACGCGCACGCGCAGAGTGGCCCGACCTGACAGTGATCGAAAACAGCGGTGCGCAAGGACTCTCGGGCGCGCGCAACAGCGGCGTCGCGATGGCGCAGGGCGCGCTGATTGTGTTTCTGGACGACGACGCGGCGGCAGCGCCCGACTGGCTGGAGCGGCTCAGTGCCTGCTATGCTGATCCATCAGTCGTCGGCGTGGGCGGCGCAATCTTGCCGGCGTGGCGGGAGCGGCAGCCGGGCTGGTTTCCCGCCGAGTTCGCCTGGGTCGTCGGCTGCACTTACCGCGGCATGCCCACCGATCGCGCCGCCGTGCGCAACCTGATCGGCTGCAACATGTCGTTTCGGCGCGGCGTCTTCGATCGCATCGGCGGCTTTCGGATTGGTCGCGTGGGCGTGCTGTCGATCGGCCAGGAAAACGACGACACCGAGTTTTGTATTCGTCTGGGCACGGCGCAGCCCGAGGGCCAGCTGATCTACGAGCCGAGCGCATCGGTAGCGCATAACGTTCCGTCCCAGCGCGCGACCTTCGCCTATTTCGTGCGGCGCTGCTACTCCGAGGGCCTGTCGAAGGCGCGGCTGGGACGGCTGGTCGGTCGGGAGCGCGGGCTGTCATCAGAGCGCGACTACACGCTGCGTACGCTGCCGAGCGGCGTATGGCGCGGCCTCACCGATACGCTGGCGCGGCGCGATCTGCATGGCGTGCTACGCGCGGGCGCGATCGTCGCGGGGCTGGGCGTGACCACTGCGGGCTACGCGATCGGATTGGCGTTGCAGCTAGTGGAGCGTCGCGCGCCCATGCCGGCGATCACGGAGCATCAGCCGTTATGAGCGTTTCGGCCTCTCGTCCGCTGCGCGTGCTGATGGTCACCCCGCGCTATTTTCCGCTGATCGGCGGCGTCGAAACCCATGTCGATCAGGTCGCGCGGCGGCTAGTGCAGTCGGGAGCGAGCGTAACCGTGCTGACGACCGACCCAAGTGGCAAGCTGGCTCCGCGTGAAGAGCGCGACGGCGTCACGATCGAGCGGGTGCGCGCCTGGCCTGCCGAGCGTGATTATTATTTCGCGCCGGGCCTGCTCAACGTCATCGCGCGCGGAACCTGGGATCTTATGCACTGCCAGAGCTACCACACGCTGGTCGCGCCCCTGGCGATGGCGGCGGCGCTGCGCTCGCGGCTGCCGTATGTCGTCACCTTCCACGGCGGCGGCCACTCCTCCGAGCTGCGTAATAAAATCCGTGGCGCTCAGTGGGCGCTGCTGCGGCCTTTGCTGGCGCGGGCCGCGCGGCTGGTGGCGGTCGCGCGCTTCGAGATTGGGCTGTATGGCCAGCGGTTGCACGTACCCACCGAGCGATTCGCGCTAATCCCGAACGGCGCGGATCTGCCGGTCACGGCGCAGCCACTGCCGCCGCTGACGGACGCACCGCTGATCGCCTCAGTGGGACGACTTGAGCGCTACAAAGGTCATCACCGGGCCATCGCGGCGCTGCCCCACGTGCTGCAGCGCTACCCCGGCGCGCGGCTGAGGATCGTCGGCAGCGGTCCATACGAGCCGCAGCTTTGGCAGCAAGCGCACGAGCTTGGCGTGGCCGATCAGGTCGAGATCCGTGGCATCGCGCCGACCGACCGCCAGGGCATGGCCGATGTGCTGACGCGCGCCTCGGTGGTGACGCTGCTGAGCGAGTACGAGACGCACCCAATCGCGGCGATGGAAGCGCTGGCGGTGGGCCGTCCGGTGGTCGTCGCCGATACGTCGGGGCTGAGCGAGCTGGCGCAGCGCGGTCTGGCGCGATCGGTGCCGCTGGCAGCCTCGTCGGCGCAGGTATCCGCCGTGATTCTTGAGCAGCTAGAGCGGCCACTGGTGCCGCCGCGTCTCGATCTGCCGACCTGGGATGATTGCGCGGCAGGCTTGCTGGCGCTATATCGCTCGATTGTGGAAAGGCCAAAGCTATGCGTGTCTTGATGCTGACTCAGTTTTACCCGCCCTACATCGGCGGCGAGGAGCGGCATGTGCGCACGCTGAGCCAGCGGCTGGCGGCGCGCGGCCATCAGGTGGCGGTCGCGACGCTGGGCAACCAAGAGCTTCCCGCCTATGAGGACGATCAGGGCGTGCGCGTGTATCGCATTCGCGGTACGATGCAGCGGATCGAGAAGCTGTTCAGCCAGAGCGATCGCCGTCACGCGCCGCCGTTTCCCGATCCCGAGCTAGGGCTGGCGCTGCGACAGGTGATTCGCCGCGAGCGTCCGCAGATTGTTCATTCGCACAACTGGCTGAATCGCTCGTTCTTGCCGCTCAAAGCCTGGAGCGGCGCGCGGCTGGTGCTGACGGTGCATGATCACAGCCTGATCTGCCCCAAGAAAAAGCTGATCCACGGCGACGATCCGTGCAGCGGGCCGCAGACCGGCAAATGTTTGTCGTGTGCGGGCGCGCACTACGGCAAGGCCAAGGGCGTACCGGTGATGTTTTCCAATGTCGCGATGAGCCGGGCCGAGCGCGCCGCCGTCGATATGTATGTGCCGGTCAGCCGTGCGGTGGCGCAGGACAACGGCCTGCTCGACAGCAAACTGCCGGTGCGCGTGATCCCAAACTTTGTACCCGACGATCTGGGTACGCAATTAGGGGAGCCGCATCCGAATCTGGCGCAGCTGCCGGCGGGCGAGTTTATGCTGTTTGTCGGCGCGTTCGGGCGTTACAAAGGGCTGGACGTGCT
>JAFAYS010000919.1 GCA_019240175.1 Chloroflexota bacterium
TCGGTATCGCCCGTGCTCCAGCCATATGCCCGAATCAAACCTTCCTCTCGTAGCTGATCCAGCGTCGCCCAGATCTCCGCTGCCTGATCCAGCGGCACATCCCCGACATGCAACTGATACAGGTCGATCCAGTCGGTTTGCAGGCGACGCAGCGAGGCTTCACAGGCCCGGCGGATATACGCTGATGTGGTGTTCGTGCCGCTCACCGCTCGTTGTTGTTCGTCGTAGGTGTAGCCAAACTTGGTGGCGACCACGACATCCTGCCGCCGGTTCTTGATCGCCTGACCCAGGATGCGCTCGCTGTGCCCGGTGCCATACACATCTGCGGTGTCGAAAAAGGTCACGCCCAGATCAATGGCATGCTGGATCGCCTGGATTGACTCCTGATCGTCGATGTTGCCCCAGCCGTCGGGCTTGCCGTCAAGCAGGAATGGCCCGCCGATCGCCCAACAGCCGAAGCCCATCGCACTCACGTCGATCCCGCTGCGTCCAAGTGTTCGTTGCATCTGCATTGGTTTTCCTCCATCGAGTTTTTTATGTTTCGACCAATACGTACCTATTCATCTTCAGCGCAGGTTGATTGTAGTTCAGAATTGGTATGCTTGATAGATCCATTGAATGATTGAAACGATAGAGCCAATTCAGGTATTTCGAGAGATTGGTATGATATGATTTGGCTTTTCTGCTATACTCGCAGGAGTTTGAGCGAAGGAGCCCGCCGTGCGTATTCCGATCGACCGTGAGCAGGCGACGCCGCTGTATGAGCAGATTGCGGCCTTTCTGCGCCAAAGCATCTTGAGCGGCAGCCTGGCACCTGAGACGCGCCTGCCCGCTACCCGCCAGCTCGCGCAGGACTTAGGCGTGAGCCGGATCACGGTGGAGAATGCGTATGCAGCCCTGGAGTCCGATGGCCTGGTTGCTCGCCGCGCTGGTAGCGGCACGCATGTCCTGCCGCAAGATCTGCTGCTGCCGCGTCAGTCTGGCGGTAGCATGGAGTGGCCGCTGTGGCAGCGCGATGCCCTTGATGCCGTTCAGTTCACGCAGGCAGCGACCGGCGAGGACGGCGATACTGTGCATCCCAACCTGATCTCCTTCACCGGCTTTGGCGATCCACGCATGTTTCCGATCGCTGAGTTTTTGAAGGCGCTCAAAGATGTGATCTACCGCGACGGCTATGCCTGCATGGAGTTCGGCGATATGCGCGGCTATCCACCGTTGCGCGCCACGATCGCGCATGTGCTGGCGAGCCAGGGCGTACAAACCCACCCCGATAACATCTTGATCACGTCTGGATCGCAGCAGGCGCTGGCGCTGATTGCCCAGGCGCTACTCAAGCCCGGAGATACCGTGCTTGTCGAAAGCCCCACCTATGATGGAGCGCTGGATTTGTTCCGCGCGCATCAGCTCAAGCTGATCGGCTGCCCGGCTGATGCGCATGGGATGCAGGTTGAGCAGCTTGAGCCGCTGTTGCAGCAGCACCATCCTAAGCTGATCTATACGATCCCTAATTTTCAGAATCCCAGCGGTGCCTGCCTCAGCCTTGCTCGCCGCCGACAGTTGATTGCGCTGGCGGGTCGCTATAATATTCCGCTCCTCGAAGATGATTTTGTCGGCGAGCTGCGCTACGAGGGCCGTGTGCAGCCTGCGCTGAAGGCGCTCGATCCTGGTGGCCGGGTCATGTATGTGGGAACCTTCTCTAAGCTCTTGATGCCGGGGCTGCGGATTGGCTTTGTGGTGGCGGAAGGTCCGATCTACGAGCGGCTGGTGCAGCTCAAGCGTGTCAACGATCTGGCGACGTCCACGCTGATCCAGCGCGGGTTAGAAGTGTACATCAGCGTTGGACGCTACCACGCCCATGTGCGCCGCTCTTCTCAGGTTTATCGCAAGCGCCGGGATGCGCTGGTTGCGGCGATCCAGCGCTATCTTCCCGCCGGCGTTCACCTTGTCGTGCCGCAGGGCGGTCTGTTTGTCTGGGCACGTTTACCGGACGGCATGTCGGCGGCACGCTTGCTCACGCTGGCGCGTGCAGCAGGGGTTGAGTACGCGCCAGGCGCGCGCTTCTTTGTGCAGACGGCTGATGGCGAAAGCTATATGCGCCTCAACTTCGCGACGCAAACGGTCGAGGACATCGGCGAAGGCGTGCGACGCTTGGGCCAGGCCTTTAATCAGTTGAGCCAGCAGCGCTAGTCCGCGTGAGATCGCGTCTAGCGCGGTTAGTCATCCTGCCGCAGATCCTCGATTCGGCGCTGGATAAAGAAGGCAAACTTGCCGTCATATCGCGCTTGAAGCTCAGGCCGCTGCCAATCGTTGCCCGTGACGTGTTGGCGGCAGAGCGGTGAGCCGCAGCGACACGGCGCGAGGCAATAATCGTCATCGGCTATTTCCAGCGCATAGTCAGTCGTGATTTCTTCGCCGGGCGCAATGTCACGTCGTGTTGTTTCACCCCAGAAGTTTGGGTCGCATGAGTGATTGAAGAAGTAATACAGATCTTCGTCAATCGGCATCAGCAGAAATACGTTATCGTCAAGCTGGGCTTCGTTATATGCTTTCGTGGGATCAAGCTTAACATTCCCGGCAGCCTTGTCCTGTGAGGTCACGACAATACCACCGGGGATGGCAATCCGCTCACCGGCACGGATGAATTGAGTCGCAAAAATGCCGGTTCCGTGAATAGGCGACGAGCGTTTCTCAAGCCGTGGATCAAACCATGATTGTTCGGGATAGCTTCGGCTGCTCATACACATCTTTCTCCTCAATCACGATTATACGCGATTGCCTGGTGTCAGCTTAAATGGCTCGACACTGGAATACCACTTGCTCTAGCTGGTGGAGGTTAGCAGGAGGTACACATGGTCGGACTTTTGCAGCGCAGCTGGTGGGTGATTGTGCTTCGCGGGCTCAGCGCGATTGTGCTTGCGCTGTTGATCATGCTGTGGCCGGGCCGTACGCTGCTGGTGCTGATTGTATTGTTTGGTATCTACACCCTGGTCGACGGGTTCTTGACGCTGATCTCGGCGGCTCGGCACAAGAGCCCAGGCCGGGAGCGGCGGTGGCTTGTTTTTGAAGGATTAATGGGCGTGATCGCCGGCATCCTGACGCTGGTGATTCCCGACATCAGCGCGCAGTTTATTCTGATCCTGCTTGCTATCTGGGCGATTACGACGGGCGTCGCGGAGATCCGTAGCGCCGTGCATCTGCGCCGCGAGATCGACGGTGAGTGGCTGCTGGGTCTGGGCGGCGTTGTCTCGGTGTTGTTCGGGCTGTTGCTGCTGGTGTCAGGCGGCGATCCGCTGGTTGTGGTTGTCTTGCTGAGCGGCTATGCCTTGATCTTCGGCGTGTTGCTGCTGGCGCTGGCGGTCCGGTTGCGCTGGGCGGCGCGGACGAACTCCTCTGCGACGAATCCCATGCCCTGATTTGCTCCGGCAAACACAAGCGGCGCGGCGTTTGATGGACGTCTGCCCAACCAACGATCCGCGCGTTTTGTACTTTCCGGTTTAGGCCTGGCGAATGTCGGCTTTGGTGTTGTAGCCGCGCTCCCCGAACGGCTCTAGCTCCTCAATCCATAGCTGCTCAAGCACTGCCAGCTCATCTGCGATGTTGAAAGCAGGATCATCTTTCACCTTCACAATGTCGAGAATTTCAAAGACAAACGCGTCGGGACCGTAGGTGTTCCAATCTTCCTGCAAGGCGCTGTTACGATGCTTGCCTGTGGTGAGCGCAAACTTGTGGTAGTTCAATGGACCATCCAGATTTAAGCTGCTGCCCAGCAGGACTTTGCCGTTGGCCGTATTTTTGACCTGGAAGATACCGGCCTGTTTGACGCGCTCCTGGTAGGCGCGCTTGAGCTCGCTCCGCGATTTCACGTGTATGTCCTCTCAATTCGTCATTCCATGCGTACGATCGCTCAGGCTGTCGTGAGATAGGTAAGCGCTTCGCTAAATGTGGGCTGGCTCATCTCACCCAGCGCTTGCTTGGCGATGATCAGGCTCAGCAGCTGGCGTGTGTTGGCTTCTTGAAGCGGCAGTTCACCTGTACCGAGCGCTCTCAGCGCCTGTGCAAAGCTCGGTAGCTGCTCGTGCGGGGTGGCAATGCTCGTGTATGTGCCGTCGTCGTTGAGCGAGAACAGGAAGAAGACGATCGCGTGAAAGCACCACGAGACCTGCTTCATCAGCTCCAACTTGGCCAACTCATAGGGCTCGGGGTCGCGCTGAAAATAGGCTTTGAGCAGCGCCGCCTCCTGATGTGTATCCAGCAAGAACCAATGGATCAGGCTGGCAAGGTCGAAGATCGGATCA
>JAFAYS010000928.1 GCA_019240175.1 Chloroflexota bacterium
AAGAGCTAACGATCCATTTGCTGATCGATACCAGCCGCTCGATGGATTGGGGCGATCCCAACAAGTTGCTCTACGCCAAACGTGTGATCGGCGCGATGGGCTATATCGCGCTGTCGAATCTGGATCGCGTCACGCTGACGGCCTTCGGGCAGGAGCGCGAGCTGAGTATGCCGCCGCAGCGCTCCAAGCGCGGCGTGGTGCCGCTCTTCTCGTTCTTGAGCGATCTCAAGCCCGGCGCGACTACGCGCTTTGCCGAGGTGTGCAAACGCTATGCGCAGCTCTCGCGTCGTCCAGGGCCCCTGCTGCTCTGCTCCGATCTCATGGATGCGGACTGGCAGGCCGGTCTACAGTCGCTAGTGTCGCGGCGCTTCGAGATCACCGTGCTACATCTGCTGGCACCGCAGGAGATCGATCCGCAGCTAGAGGGCGACATCCGGCTGCTCGACGCCGAGGGCGGGCCACCGGTCGATCTCACCGCCGACGTCGATCTGGTGCGACGCTACCAGCGCAGCCTTGAGCAGTGGCGCGACGAGATCGGTGAGTTCTGCAACGCGCGCAACATCACCTATCTGCCGATCGAGACCAGCTTTCCGATCGAAGATCTGCTGCTCAACATGCTGCGCCGCCGCAACGTCGTGCGCTGATTCGCAGATCCACAGCCAATGGTTAAGCGACGCTCCTTAATTTGGGGCGTCGCTTTGGTTTAACCGATCAGTTCTCTAACCACGCGAAGATCAGGTGCTGGACTGAGGTTGCGAATCGCGATCGTGGTACACTGTGGCTTTGGGTCGATCGTTAAGTCTGTGGAGCTTCGATGAAGAAGATACGTAGTTCGCCGCTATTACCGATATTTTTGATCGTTTTTATTGGCCTGCTGGGCTTCGGTATTATTCTGCCGCTGCTGCCGCTTTACGCCGAGGTTTTCGGCGCGTCGCCGTTTATGGTCGGCGTGCTGCTGGCCTCGTACTCGCTGATGCAGTTGATCGCCACGCCGTACTTGGGTGCGCTCTCAGATCGCATTGGGCGGCGTCCGGTCCTGGTGATCAGTCAGATCGGCACGGTGCTGTCGTTTATTTTGCTGGGCCTGGCCAACTCGCTGCCACTGCTGTTTATCGCTCGTCTGCTCGACGGCATCTCCGGCGGCAACATTTCTACGGCGCAGGCCTACATCAGCGATGTCGTGGAAGAGAAAGATCGGGCCAAGGCCTACGGTCTGATTGGCGCGGCGTTTGGTCTGGGCTTCATCATGGGTCCCGCGCTGGGCGGCATTTTGAGCCAGGGCGATAATTATCATATTCCGGCGTATGTGGCGGCGGCGATCTCGCTGGTCTCGCTGCTCCTGACGATCTTTATGCTGCCCGAGTCGCTGCCGCGTGAGAAGCGTAATACTTTGCGCCAGCCGCGCATTATCGACGTGGAAGGCTTGCGCCGCGCGTTTAGCTATGAGCAGCTTGGTTTGCTGCTGCTGATCTTCTTTCTCTTCAATCTGTCGCAGGCTGGCTTTCAGGGCTTATTCGCGCTCTTCAACGATCGGCAGTTTGGCTTTGGCGCGCAAGAAACCGGCTATGTGCTGGCGTACGTCGGCGTGCTGGCGGTGCTGATCCAGGGCGGCGGCATCGGCCCGATTGTGCGGCGCTTCGGCGAGCGACACGCGCTGCAGTTCGGTCTGGCGCTTGGCGGGATCGGCCTGGTGCTGGCTGGCTTTGCGACCTCATGGCCGCTGCTGCTGCTGGCGCTGACGCCGGTCGCGCTGGGGCTGGGCGTGGCGACACCGAGCGCCAATAGCTTGATCACCCGTGAAAGTCCACCGGCGGAGCGCGGCCAGATCCTGGGCATTTCGCAGTCGGTTGCAGCCCTGGCGCGCGTTGTTGGGCCGCTGGTGGCGGGTCTGGCCTTTGAGTACGAGACCTGGGGGCCGTTTGTGATGTCAGGTATTTTGATCATTGTGGCGTTCGGCTTTGCGCTGCGACTGCTGCCGCCGACACGGCCTTCGGAAGATCCGCGCTTCCGAACTGTGCAGCCCGGCGAGGAGCGCGCCGCGTCGTAGGCCAGGCTGTCAGCAAATCATCATACGGATCGCGGTTGCCCCGCCGCTGGTGAAACGTGTACAATGCCAGCAGCGGGGCAGCGTTTTGGAACTTTTATGCGTGGAGGGCGTCTTTTCTGCGACGCCGCCGGACGGCGTTTGAACTCTATCGACTCCGCTCAAGGACTTTGCTATGGGTATTCTCGCTCCGCTGGCGCTTGGACTGACGCTACTGGCTCCCGTCGTGATCGCAATGTATTTGCTGAAGCTGCGGCGCGAGGAGCAAACGGTCTCGTCCACGTTCCTCTGGCAGCGGATGGTCCGCGATGTCGAGGCCAACGCTCCCTGGCAGCGGCTGCGGCGGAATATTCTGCTGTTGCTCCAGCTCCTGGTGTTATTCGCGCTGATCTTCGCGCTGGCGCGGCCTTATCTGCTCACCACCGGCATCACCGGACGTAATCTGATCTTGATCGTGGATCGCTCGGCCAGCATGGCCTCCACCGACGCCAACGGCACGCGGCTGGCAGCGGCCCAGCAGGAGGCGCTGCGGCTGGTCGATCAGCTTCCCGACGGCGGACGCGCGACGGTGATCGCGATCGGCGGGCAGATGGTTGTGCCGGTATCGGCCTCGACGGATCGGCGCGAACTGCGGCGGGCGATTGAGGGCTTGACCGTCAGCACAGGCGGCGGCAGCGATCTCAGTCAGGCGCTAGCACTGGCGGGAGCGCTGGCGGCGCGCGAAAGCGATAGCGAGGTCGCGATCATCTCGGATGGTCAGGTCACGCTGCCCGATCAGGCGACGCTGCCGGTGCCGGTCCAGTTCTTCCCGATCGGCGCACGCAGTGAGAACGTCGCGATCTCGGCCTTTGTGCTCCAGCCCAGCCCCGGCGGTCAGACGCTTTTCGCTCAGGCGACCAACTACGGCACGGCTCCGGTGCAGCGGCGGATGGTCGTCGAGGTGGATGATCAGCTCTTCAACGCCTATGATCTCACGCTGGAACCCGGCCAGGATCGCTCGATTGTGGCCGATGTGCCGAATACGGTGAAGCGGGCCACGGCGCGGCTTGAGGGCGAGGATGTGCTGCCGCTCGACGATCAGGCGTGGGCGACCAGTCCCGGCACCGATAAAGCGATTGTGCGAGTTGTGACCGACGGCAACCGCTTTTTAGAAACCGCGCTCAGCCTGCTGCCGGGCATTCAAGTAACCACAGTTCCCACGACTACAACTACCTTTACCGATACTGCCGCGCTGACGGTGCTGGATGGCGTCACGCCCGAGCCCTTGCCGCCAGGGAATCTGCTTTTTGTCGGGCCGCTGCGCTCGACTGAACTGTTTTCGGTAACAGGCGAGGTTCAGTTCCCGGCGCTGCGTCCGGCAACCGGCAACGAGCCGCTGCTGCGCAATGTGTCGGTGGCTGAGATCAACGTGCTGCGATCGGCGCAGCTTTCCAAGCCGGTCTGGGCGCGCAGGGTGATCGACAGCGATGGCGGCCCGATCTTGCTGGCAGGTGAGCAAAACGGTCGGCGGATCGGTGTGCTGGGCTTCGAGCTGCAAAACTCGGATCTGCCGCTGCAAGTTGCTTTTCCAGTCCTGCTGGCGAATCTGACCGGCTATCTCGCGCCAGGGCAGGGCGGCGAGGCGTCGCAGATCCAGCCGGGACAGCCCCTGGTTGTGCCGGTTCCGCCGGATGCCACCAGCGTGACGATCACGAATCCAGCGGGCGAGCAGACCAAGCTAACGCCGCAGAACAACCAGGCGATCTTCGGCGCGACTGAGGCGCTGGGTATTTATGAGATTGCGATCGAGCGTGAAGGTGCCGATCCGATTCAGCGCGCCGCCGCCGTCAATTTGCAGAACGCCGCCGAGTCACGTGTCGAGCCGCGCAAGCAGCTTAATCTCTTCCAGGCTGGCGGTCGTGTGGTGGCGCAGGCGCAGGAGCGCGCCGGGCGATCGGAGCTGTGGCGCTGGCTGGCCTGGATCGCGCTGCTGGTGCTGATCGTTGAGTGGCTCGTGTATCAGCGTAGCGCGCTAGTGTGGCTGCGTGAGCGCTGGTTCAAACGTCCCGCTCTCAGCGCCGGCCCGCGGCTCAAGCCCTGATTTAAACTGAAAGAACACCGTCGCAATGCCAGTTTCTTTTGTTCAACCTGTCTATCTTTGGCTGCTGCTCCTGCTGCTGCCGCTCTGGCTGCTGTCGCTGATCAGTCCGCTGCGGCTCACAGCGCTGCGGCGCTGGCTCAGCCTGGGACTGCGAACGGTGATTCTGTGCGCGCTGGTGTTCGCGCTGGCGGGCACGCAGGTGGTGTGGCCTGCCGAGCATACCTCGACGGTGTTTGTGGTCGATAACTCCGACTCGGTCTCGCCGGCCACGCGCGCTCAAGCTGATCAATATATCCAGACTGCGCTGAGCCGCATGCCGGAAGGCGATCGCGCTGGGATCGTGGTCTTCGGCGGCGATGCGGTGGTCGAGCGGCCACCCTCCGAGAATCGTGAGTTCGTGCGCACGACGGTTGTGCCGCCCAGCGATCAGACCGATATTAGCCGCGCGCTTGAGCTAGCGCTGGCGCTGCTGCCTAGCGAAACCCGCAAGCGGATTGTGCTGCTCTCGGATGGCGCGGAGACGCGTGGCCGGGCGCTGGATAGCGCGACGCTGGCGCGTACCGCCGAGGTGCCGATCGAAACTGTCTCGCTGGTGGGCGTGCCCGTTGCCGAAGATGTGGCGCTGGAAGCCCTGGAAGCGCCCGCAACCGCGCGTGAGGGCCAGCAGGTGCGGTTGACGCTGCAAGCGCAGAGTGGACGCGCGACCAGCGCTGAGCTGACGGTGTTGCTGGATCGCCAGCCGGTGCTGCAAACCACGGTCCAGCTTGAGGCCGGACTGAATCGCATTCCGATCACGGTGCCCGCGCCTGGTCCCGGCTTTCACTCCTGGGAAGCCCGGCTGCTCGCTCCCGACGATACGGTCGGCGCGAACAATGTGCAGTTTGGCTTCTCCGAGGTGCGCGGCCAGCCACGCGTACTGCTGATCGAAGGTGCGCCTGGTCGCGGGGCCAACTTGAGCGCGGCGCTTCAGGCGGCCCAGCTCAACCCGACGACGATCGCGCCCAAAGATCTGCCCTCGTCGCTGATCGGCATGGACGCCTACGATGTGATCGTGCTGGTCGATGTGCCGTATCGCTCGCTGCCGAAGCGCGCCGCCGCTTTGCTGCCGGCGTATGTGCGTGAGCTTGGACGCGGCCTGCTGATGGTCGGCGGCGCGGACAGCTACGCGGCGGGCGGCTATCTCGACACGC
>JAFAYS010000939.1 GCA_019240175.1 Chloroflexota bacterium
GGCAAGCGCATCTATGTGTGGTTTGACGCCGTGATCGGCTATCTATCGGCCAGCATTGAGTGGGCGACCGTGAACGGCACGCCCGAGGCCTGGAAGGAGTGGTGGCTCAATCCCGATGCGCGCGGCTACTACTTCATGGGCAAAGATAACATCGTCTTTCACGCCGAGATCTGGCCAGCCATGCTGATGGGCTACGAGAGCGGCCCGCTGACCGGCGGCGAGCGTTCGCTGGAATTGCCGTACGACGTGGTCTCGTCGGAGTTCCTGACGATGGAGGGCAAGAAGTTCTCGTCGTCGCGCGGCGTGGTGATCTATGTGCGCGACGTGCTTTCGCGCTACGACGCCGACGCGCTGCGCTACTACCTGACGATCGGCGGGCCTGAGACGCAGGACACAGATTTTACCTGGGCCGAGTTCGTGCGCCGCAACAACGACGAGCTGGTCGCAACCTGGGGTAATCTGGTCAACCGCGTGATCAAGAACGCCTACAACAACTTCGATCTCGTGCCGCAGCCGGGCGAGCTGACCGAGGAAGATCGTGCGATCTTGAGCAAGATCGAGAACGGCTTCCAGACTGTCGGCCAGCTGATCGAGGCGGCGCGCTTCCGGGCAGCGCTCACTGAGACGCTAGCTTTGGCCGCGCAGGCCAACGGCTATATCTCGGAGCAGGAGCCGTGGAAGGTGATCAAGCTCGATCGTCAGCGGGCCGCGACGATTCTGTATGTCGGCCTGCGCGTGATCGATAATCTCAAGATCTTGTTCTGCCCGTTCCTGCCGTTCTCATCGCAGCGACTGCACGAGATGCTGGGCTACGAGGGCACGATCGCCGGGCCGATCTTCTTCAAGGATGTGGATGAGGACGGCGAGACGCATCGCGTGCTGACCTGCGATCCTGAGTCATGGATCGGGCGCTGGGAGCCGAGCCAGTTGCCGGTTGGTCAGGAGTTGAAGGAGCCCGCGCCGCTTTTCCGCAAGCTGGATCTCAAAGTAATCGACGAAGAGCTGGCCCGTCTGACGCAAGACTAAGCAAGCGGCGGCGCTCGACCGCGCAGCGTTGCCGGTTGGGCGTCGCTTTTACGGAAGGAATACCACATGCGAATCGTTTTGGATGCGGTCGGCGGCGATCACGCGCCGGTTGCCCCGGTCGCGGGTGCTGTCGAAGCGGCGCGAGCGCTGGGCGTGGAGATCGTGCTGGTCGGGCCGGCGGACCAGGTGCAGGCCGAGCTCGCGCAGCATAACACGACGGGCCTGTCGATCTCGGTGGTCGATGCGCCCGAGATGATCGAGATGGATGAGCATCCGGTGCAGGCGGTCCGGCGCAAAAAACGCTCCTCGATCGCGGTTGGTATGCGCCTGGTGCGCGATGGCGAAGCCGATGCTTTCGTCTCGGCGGGCAACAGCGGCGCGGTGATGGCCGGCGCGGTCTTTGTGCTGGGCCGGATTCCTGGCGTTGAGCGGCCATGTTTGGCGACGGTCTTTCCGGCGCTCAAAGGCACGATCACGGTTGCGGACGTCGGCGCGAATACCGACAGCAAGCCCGAGTATCTGGTGCAGTGGGCGCGCATGACCAGCTTGTACGCGCAGCTGGTGCAGGGCATTACCCGGCCACGCGTGGCGCTGCTGGCCAACGGCGAGGAAGACTCCAAGGGCGATAAGCTGGTGCAGGACGCGCACGCGCTGCTCAAGAACAGCGATCTTAACTTCGTGGGCAATGCCGAGCCCAAAGACGCGCTGGTGGGCGACACCGCCGATGTGATCATCGCTGACGGCTTTGTGGGCAATCTGTTTCTCAAGGGCGCTGAGGCGGTCGCGAAGTTTGCGATCAAGAAGATCCAGCGCGAGCTAAGCGGTCCCGGCGTGTTGCTGCGCGCGCTGGCTGGCCTGGTGCCGACCGCGCTGCTGGTCGCGACAAGCAAGCACAAAGGTCGCGTGCTGCTGGCCAGTCTGATCGGCGGTCCGGCGCTGCTGGGCGCGGTGCTGGCTCCGGCAGTTGTGCGCATGGCCAAGACGCTCGACTACCGCGCGTACGGCGGCGCTCCGCTGCTCGGCGTCAACGGCGTGGCGATCATCGCGCACGGCAAGTCCGATCCCGAGGCTATCGCCAACGCAATCCGTCGTGCCAAGGAGATGGTCGATCGTGGGCTGGTCGCGGCGATTGAAAGCGGAGTTGCAGAAACGAAGAACCTAGAACCCAGAACCTAGAACCTAGGGAACGAACAAAGGAACAAAGGGACCATCTGGGTTTATTTGTTCTCTTGTTCCCTTGTTCCTTTGTTCTCTGTTCTTATACTAACTTCGCCCGCCATGACGATGTGCTGCCGGCCCTGGTCGTCACGCAGGATCAGCCCGCCGTCGAGCGTGACATCGTGGGCCACGCCAAAGATCGGGCCGCTCGGCGTTTCGGCGCGCACTGACTGGCCGAGCGTACGAAGGCGACTGCGCCAGGCATCGAAGAGCGCGGAACGAGCGCCCTGCCGCAGTTGATCGTAGCGCTGGTCCAGGCGAGTGAGCAGCGCTCTAAGTACTTCGCGCCGATCGATCGGTCGGCCTAGCTCATCGCTGAGGCTGGTTGCGATCTCGGCTAGCTCCGGGATCGCGCGCGGGCTCCAGTTGACGTTGATGCCGCAGCCGATCACCACCCAGCGCAGCTGCGCTTCGCTCATCTCGGTCTCGACCAGAATGCCGCCCAGCTTGCGGCCCTCGATCTGAAGATCGTTGGGCCACTTGAGATCGACGTCGAGCGCCGTAACGGACTCGATCGCCTCGGCAGCCGCGACCGCCGCCAGGATCGTGATCAAGAAGGCGTCACCGGCAGGCAGCCAGCCCGGATGCAGCAGCATCGAGACTAGCAGGCTGGTGCCGGCAGGTGCGGTCCAGCTGCGGCCCCGGCGGCCACGTCCCGCGACCTGCTCGTCGGTCACAAAGACCAGGCCCTCAGCCGCGCCGAGGCGGGCCTGCTCTTTCAGCAGATCGTTGGTGGAGCCGACCGACGAGAAGAATTGCAGCTGCTTGCCGACGACCCGCACGTCTAGCTCATCTGCGGCAAAGCTGGTCCAGTTCGCGCGATCCATCGACGCTACCCCCGCAAACTCAGGCGCAGCGCAACATCGATCGCCGAGAGTGTCGTCTGGACCGCACTGTCTTCCTCGTCGATTGAGAACGAGCCGTCGGACTGCTGATTGTTCTGCAGTAGATCCCAGGCGCGCTCGACCAGCGCCGTGCGGGTAGTGTAGCCCGCGTCCAGCAGCGCTTGCAGCATCCAGGCCAGCATCGAGCCAGGCCACTCCTTCGTCAGCGATTCGCCCAAACCGGCGATCAGGCGGCGCGTACTGCGCGTCTCCTGGCCGTAGATCTTCTCGAAGGCCGGCACCGACAGCCACGAGCTATGCATGCGAAATCCAGTCAGCAGGCCGTCGCGGGCTTGCTGGGTTTGCAGCCAGTTCACCGCACGATCGACGGGCAGCTCGTCATCCGAGAAGACGGCCAGCGCGCCGGCGCACAAAGCGGTTGTGTAGATATCGGCTGGGGTGGACTCGGGATCGCTCCAGGGTGGTGGATTGAACTGCTGAAGCGCGGGCGACTCACGCCAAAGGCCGCCGCGCGTTTGATGATCGCTCAAATACTCGATCGCGCGCTGCATGGCCGGGCTGTCACTTTGCTGTAGCTCATGTAGCCAGTAGAGCGCGTAGGCGGTCGTTGAAAACGCGCTGGGCCGTCCCGCGACCAGATCGAAGGGAAAGCTGCCGTCGGGCTGTTGCAGCGCCAGAAACTCGTCAACCGCTGGCGGCGACGCTTCACGCAGCCGCTGCGGCTCTAGC
>JAFAYS010000947.1 GCA_019240175.1 Chloroflexota bacterium
CGATCTGTTCATCCAGCTGCGCACCCACAGCGTGCTGCTGCCAAAGATAATGAAGAAGAGCAGCAGGAAGGTCGCGACTCGCAGTACGCGGCGCAGCAGGCTAGTGCCGGCGACGATATCTTTGGGAATATCTTTGGTCGAGGGATAGTAGATCAACAGGATCTCGCCCATGAGCACGGTTGTGCCTTTGAGCAGCGGATGCGGCATCTTGGGCGGCAGGCGCAGCCCGGTCATCCATGGCTGCTTCTCCTCACTGCTGCGCTCCAGGATTTGGCTTCCGATATGGCTGCCCAGATCCAGCACCTGACAGCCACTGTTGTCGCACAGGATCTGCGCGTGATGCTCGGCGATCAGATCGTCGTCCAGGATCACGTCGTTGTCGGGCGCGCGACCAACATGGATGGTTGCCCTGATCAGGTCAAAGATTTCCTGACGCTCATCAGGATAGCAGACCAGAAGAATGCCGAACGATAGCCCCGACTCTTCTGCAACCTCAAGTGGTGCCGGTGAAGGTTGAAGCTGCTGCGTGTCCACTGTCTGAATCATCGGCTGCGCTACCTACTCTGATAACAACAAGTCGTGGGCTGCATCTCCGGGCGCGGAGACCGTCGGCGTGGTTGAACATGTGTCGGCGTCGATGGTTGGGTGTGAACGGCTGCGCGCAGGGGCATCACGCGCAGCCGGTGGATCAAAGACGTCGTTCGTCCAGGAGCAAGCACCTACTCGACGATCATCGAGACGGTGACCTGGTATGAGCCTCGACCATTCGGGCCGACGAGCGTAAACTCTCTCGTCGTCGTCTTACCAAACACGGTAAAGAGTTCGTAGCGAGTGAGGCTCAGGGCGGCACCGCTCACGCGGTTATCGCCGTCGTTGAACTCAGGCGAGGTATCCTGCTCGATGCCCTCGACGCTGATCTGGAACGAGCCACCGGGATCTGAGAACTCTAGCGGCGTTGTCATGCCGGGTGTAAAGCTCACGCCACTGACGATGTTGCGCTGCGTCGTCGTATCGGCAAATTTTGAGTTACCGTTGGCGCTATCACCCTTGACGCGGAAGTAGATCTCGTCGCCATTGCCCTGCAGCGGCGGCGGCTCCAGCGACCCACTGCAATACACATCGGTGACAGTGAGCTTGATCGATGAGATCGTGGGTGGGCAGGCGCTCTTGTAGAATAGATTGGTGAAGAGCTGCTTGCCCTGATCGGTCATGGTGCTGGGAATGCCGTTGAAGCCCCACAGCTTGTAGCACTGACCGTTGGATTCCTGCGCGACGATCGGGTAGTGCTCGGTGCTGGCAAGGTCCTGGCCGACGCGGATCAAGCCCATCTGGGCCTGTGGGTTATACACGGCAACCATCGGTGTGCTCGTCGTGTACAGCGGCACATCGGCACCGGTATTGATGCCTTCCCAGATCGAAGATTCTTGTTTGTTGAAGGGCCGGATATCTTTGCCGGTGGTCTGCTTGACACTGTTGCCAAGCCCTGCCGCTGAGAAAAACGATTGGCCGCCCGCGCCGATCGAGAGCACCGGTTTGCCGAGGCCCACAATTCTTTGGGTATCCGCGCCGCTCGCCGACCAGGTCGTGTCGTTGCCGATCACCACATAGGCCCACAGTCCGGCATTGGCATGACTGGTTACGGCAGACTGCGGAACCAGATCGATCACAAACTCTCTTTCGAAGAAGAACTGGTTGAACGCGTCGCGGCTGCGCGTGTCGGTCGTGTACACATAGGCGATGCGCTGTTTATCGCAGCTGAGCGTGTAGGCGGCCTGCTGCGATGTTGCCGGCTTGGGCTCCAATACGCGGAGCAGCGCCCAGCCACTGGAAGGCGTCGTTACGGTCCAGCTGTGGTACACGTTCTGCGTACCGCCGCTGACAAAGTTCAGCTCTTGAATCTCGCCGGTTGTTCCGTCGCTGCGCTCCCACTGATATCTGACAAGGCCCGGCGCATTCAAGCTGATCGTGCCGCTGAAGGTGAAGGTTTTATTGCAATCACGGCTCGACGGCTCGGTGTTGCTAGCGGCGGCAGTGATCGAAAGCGGCGGCGGCGTCAGCGTGATCGTCGGCGTTGCGGTCGGGCCCGTCGTAGAAGTGGGGAGCGGTGCCGTGGTGTTTACAACGATTGTCGTCGGCACATAGAGCGTCGCGGTGGGCGCGGGTGTATTGGTTGGCGCAGTCGTGGCGACGGGCGCACTCGTGGCGGCTGGCTGGATAACCACCGTCGGCGTCGGCGGCTGGGTTGCCGTCGGCGCGGCGGTCGTCGCTGCAGGCGCAGCCGAGGCAACCGGCAACGGCTGCTGAGGAGCGAGTGTCGGTTGCTGCGGCAGCGGTATTTGTGGGACCACCAGTGTCGGCTCAGGCGGCGGCGGCGACGCCGCAACCTCGGTTGCGATCGCCACAATCGTTTCCAGCGGCGTCGCGGTTTCAGTCAAAAAGACTGTCGGCATGAGCGTCGACTGGACTGTGGCAGTCACGGTTGGTATCTCCGCGACAGCAACATTAGGTTTGGTGTAGCGCCAAAGCGCGTAGATGCCACCGCACGCCAGCAGCATCAGTGGCAGCAGCACCATCAGCAGCTGTGGCGAGATCGGCGGGCGATGGACCAGGCGTCCGCTCACCTGCTGCGGCGAGGCCGACTCA
>JAFAYS010000061.1 GCA_019240175.1 Chloroflexota bacterium
TGCGCGTCTTCGCGGTAGCTGTCGCGCTCAAGCAGCTGCTGGAAACACGCAAGAGCAGCCTCGGGCTCACTCTGGGTTATCAGGATGCGACCCAGACGATCCAGCACGCCCAGATAGCGGGTGAGCAGCCGCTCCTGCTCGGCGACAGCCCAGAGCAGATCGCGGTCGTCGAGGTAGTAGTCGCCCCCGTAGCACGCGATCGCGTCGGCGTAGGACTGCCGGGCACAGGCGACATTCCCGGCGCGCCAGTGCTGCTCCGCCGCCTCGATCAGCTGCGCAAAGCGCGCGCAGTCATCCTCGATCGACGCGTCCTCGTTGAGCTGGTAGTGTCCGCCATCAAGCAGAAGATAGCTGCCATGGGTGGGATCGAGATAGCGCCGCAGGCCGCTAATGGCCACGTGCAGGCTGTGGAGCGCCTCGCGGGGCTGCGAGTCGGGCCAGAACAAATCGATCAGCTCGTCCTTGTGGGCTGAGCGATTGCGCTGAAGCAGCAGGTAGCGAAAGATCGCGATCGATTTGCGCGCCTTACAGGTCGGCAGGGTTGTGCCGTCACGCGTTACCTGGAAGCGGCCAAGGCTGGTGATGACGATCTGCGGCAGCGGGGATTGGTATGTCATGACGCTCAACGCCGCCGGCAGCGCAATCACTGAGCTACGACCAGACTGCTGATCCAGCAAGCCGCACATCTCAAGCAAGGTTTCACGCGCGATCGGCCACGGCACGGCTACGGGCGGCTGAGCGACGCGCTCAAACCAGCTGGCGGCCTCGGCGTAGCAGCCTCGGCGGGCGGCCAGCCAGCCAATTTCCCAGGCCGCGCTATTGGCAAGTTCGGGCGCGCACTCCGCGCTCATCGTCCATACGTTGCCCAGAATCTCGATCGCCTGCTGCGGCAGCCCAATCTGCGCGCACTGCTGGCCTTGATGCAGCAGCCCCTCGGCCAGCGAAAGCACCTCCCTCGTCCACTCCCCGTCACGACGTCCCTTCATCGTGGACCTTTCCTGAAGCATCCAGCCGGTGACCAGGCAGCTTTTGCATATGCAGCGCCTGCACGGCGGCGGCGGACGAATTCAGAAATAATGGTGGATTCAACCATCAACGCGCCGTCGTGCGCTGCTGCTTTGGCGATAAGCAGCCAGCAGGCGCTGCCGAATCTGTGGCCAGCAAGAGGGCGAGCTAGGTTGCAAAACTGGCATTCGTATACTTGGGTTAAGACAATCTAAACACGAATATCCCCCGATTGCAAGCCTCGATTGAGCAGCGCTTGAGCATCCTCTGAGCAGCGCTTGAGCGCCGCATGCTACAGTCGCTCTGTCTTCGATCGATGAGCGGCCTATGAGACACCCGTAACACAACCGGATCTGTGGCTTTCCGTCCCGGCTCACACTTCCCGGAGTGGCCCTACGAGAGGAAGGTGCTGCGTGGCTGCGGAACCCAATGGCGACTACACGACGCTAGTTGTACGACTCCACATGGGTGCCGACGGCATGTGGTATGTGAGTGTGGACGGCACCAATCAGCTGGATGCGCTACCGCTCAGGCCGGTTACGTTCATCATTCGGCTGTGGCAGCAGAGCGGCACCGGCATTGTGCGCGGTAGCATTCGGCTCCACGACGACGATCAGCCGGTGCCGATTCAGACCAACACGCGGCTGGAAGAATTGGTGCGCGCCTGGCTGCTGACCGGCGGCGCGCCACCAGGCCCGTCTTAGCGAGAAACAACCAAACCAAGTTTCGGGAAAAAACTTCCCGAGCATCCATGCCATAGCCCAAAATTTTTTGTCGAGCAGGCGCTTCAGCGCGGCTCGGCATGACGGCAAGGGGCGATGCTGCGGCTCCTTGCTTAGCGCTGGCGGCTTATCTACAAGGGAGCATGTGCTATGCCTGTTACGCCAACGTATCCGGGTGTGTACATCGAGGAAATCGCAAGCGGTGTACGCACGATCACGGGAGTAGCTACGTCGATCACCGCGTTCATTGGCCGGACCCTGCGCGGCCCGGTGAACGAGCCGGTCCAGGTCAACAGCTTCGCCGACTTTGAGCGAACCTTTGGCGGGCTATCGGTCGCCAGCACGCTGAGCTACGCGGTGCGCGACTTCTACCTCAACGGCGGCAGCCAGGCGATCATCGTGCGGATGTATCGCCCGTTCTTCACCAGCGAGGGCGATCAGGATGCTGCCCAGGACGCGGCGCAAGATGTCGCGGATGCCGCTGCGACTGCCGCTGCTGCCGGTGGCGCGACGCCGGCTACCGTCGCGACGGCAGCGCGCAACGCCGCCAACGCCGCTGAAAACGCCGCCGCGCCGCGCAACGCCGCCGCCGATGCGGTCGCGGATGCCGCCGAGGCCGCGCGTGATCTCGCGGGTGCGACCGCCAACAGTGTGCGCGATGCCGCTGCCGCCGCTGTGGGCAACGCCGCGCCCCAGACGCGCGCCCAGCTGACCGTCGGCGGGCTGAATCTTGAGGCGGCCAGCGAGGGCGTGTGGGGCAACAACCTGCGCGGACGCATCGACTACGACACGCGCGATCCCAGCGACACCAATCTGTTCAACCTGTCGATCCGCGACACCGCCACCGGCCAGACCGAGATCATCCGCAATGTGTCGGTTCAGGCTACCGCGCTGCGTCGTATCGACAATGTGCTGCGCCAGGAGTCGAGCCTGGTCCGCACACTCGGCGCGCTGCCGGCGGCACGACCAACTGCCAGCGCTGCCGTGCCGCTTGGCGGCGATCCGTTCTCCAACGCCAACTCGACGGGCGTGGCAGCGGCGGGAAACGCGGTCGATAGCCAGCCGCTGACGGCCACCGATTACACCGGCGATCGCACCAATAAGCGCGGCCTGTTCGCGCTGGAAAAAACCGATCTTTTCAATATGCTCTGCATCCCGCCCGACGTGCAGGGCGGCGATACTGCCAGCGGCATTTATCAAACCTCGATGTCGTACTGCGCCGAGCGTCGCGCGATGTTGATTGTCGATCCGCCCGCCGCCTGGAGCGCGAATCCCAACACCGCCGCCGCGACCGCGCAGGCCGGGCTGAGCAGCCTGGGTTTGTCCGGCACCTTTGCCCGCAACGCCGCGATCTATTTTCCGCGCGTGATCGAGGCCGATCCGCTACGTGATGGCCAGCTGGATGTGTACGTGCCATGCGGGATCGTCGCGGGCGTGATGGCGCGCACGGATGCCCAGCGCGGCGTGTGGAAAGCGCCCGCCGGCCTGGACGCCGCTATGAACGGCATTCAAGGTCTGGCGGTCAACCTCAACGACGCCGAGAACGGCATGCTCAATCCGATCGGCATCAATTGTTTGCGCTCGTTCCCGATCAACGGGCGCGTGGTCTGGGGCGCGCGTACGCTGCGTGGCGCGGACTCGCTGGCCGACGAGTACAAGTATATTCCGGTGCGACGGCTGGCGCTCTTCCTTGAGGAAAGCCTGTATCGCGGGACGCAGTGGGTGGTCTTTGAGCCGAACGACGAGCCGCTGTGGGCGCAGATCCGGCTGAACATCGGTGCGTTCATGCAAAATCTTTTCCGCCAGGGCGCGTTTCAGGGCAAGTCGCCGCGCGAAGCCTACTTCGTCAAGTGCGACAGCGAGACGACGACACAGAACGACATCAATCTGGGCATTGTCAATATTATCGTCGGCTTCGCGCCGCTGAAACCGTCAGAGTTTGTGATCATCAAGCTCCAACAGATGGCCGGCCAGATCGACGTGTAAGGAGACTAAGAACCTAGAACCTAGAACCTGGAGCTGGTTTTTTGTTCTGTGTTCTGTATTCTTTGTTCTCTACAAGGAGACCAGCATGGCTCAGTTTAGCGTCAATCCGCAGCGCTTCGACCCCTACAAGAATTTCAAGTTTCGCGTCAAGTGGGATGGTCGCTACGTGGCGGGGATCAGCAAAGTCAGCTCGCTCAAGCGCACGACCGAGGTCGTCAAGCACCGCGAGGGCGGCGATCCGAGCAGCACGCGTAAGTCGCCGGGCCGCACTGAGTACGAGGCGATCACGCTGGAGCGCGGCGTGACCCACGACAACGAGTTCGAGCGCTGGGCCAACAAGGTTTGGAACTTCGGCTCCGGCCTGGGCAGCGAGGTTTCGCTCAAAGACTTTCGCAAAGATATCATCATCGAGGTGTATAACGAGGCCGGCCAGCTAGCGATCGCCTACAAAGTCTTTCGCTGCTGGGTCTCGGAGTACCAGGCGATGTCGGATCTCGACGCCAACGCCAACGCCGTCGCGATCCAGAACATCAAGCTGGAAAACGAGGGCTGGGAGCGCGACTACGAGGTGCCTGAGCCGAGCGAGCCGACGTTTAACGAGCCAGCATAGTAATGGGGAACAAAGGAACAAAGAAACAAAGGAACAAATAACGACGGATGACTTTTGTTCCCTTGTTCGCTTGTTCTTTTGTTCTTTCGTGTGAGCCCATGCGCGGCCTATCCAAACAAGACCTGCTCCAAATCTGGGAGATCGGCCTGCACCAGCATCCGGTCGATCGGGCGCTGACGATTCTGGCGGCGGTGCTACCGGCGTTGCCCTGGGAAGAGCTGGCGGCACTCAGCATGGGCCAGCGCGACGGCTACCTGCTGGCGGCCTGGGAGCACACCTTTGGCGATCGGCTGGAAAGCTACGCCGAGTGTCCGCAGTGCGCCGAGCGGCTTGAGTTTCCGCTGTCGGCGGCGGCACTGCGGGCCAGCGCCCAGCCTGAGGAGATCGAGCCAGTGCAGGGCTGGACCGTGAACGAGTACGCGATCCAGTTTCGGCTGCCCAACAGCTACGACCTGGCCGCGATCGTCGCGTGTGCCGACCCGGCGCGCGCCCACGATCTGCTGCTGAGCCGCTGCGTGCTGGAAGTCACGCGCGACGGCCAGTCGATCGCGACCGACGCGCTGCCGGCGACGATGGTGAGCCGCATCGCCGAGCGCATCACAGTCTGCGATCCGCTGGCGGAGGTGCTGCTGAATCTCGAATGTCCGGCCTGTGCCCGGCGCTGGCAAACGCAGTTCGATATCGCCGCGTTCTTTTGGAGCGAGCTGACCGCGACGGCCAGGCGGCTGTTGCGCGAGGTTCACGCGCTGGCACGGGCGTACGGCTGGCGCGAGGCGGATATTCTGGCGCTGAGCGCCGCGCGTCGACAGTTCTACCTCGACATGGTGAGCTAATGCCTGATTTTTTCACACGTCTCGCCGAGCGAACGCTGGGCCTCGCCAACACGATCCAGCCGGTGCTGCCCTCGCGCTTCGCGCCGGGAGCGCCCGGGATCGCTGCCGGCATGGAAGTGGAGCAGGAACTGACGATCGAAGAGTCGACGCCCCAGCCGAGCCAGCAGAAGCGATCCACATCGCGATCGATCGAGGCGACTGTCGAGCAACAGCGCACGCCGGCCCAACCGCCCCACGATCAACAGAGCGCGACGCGCGTCGTGGTGCATCAGCCCGACCAGCCGCCCGCGCCAACCGTCGAGCGAGCTGCACCAGCCCAGCCAAGACGTGATCCAGCGCCCGTAGACAGGCCAAGTCATACCGCGCCGCCAGCCGAAACATCGCACTTGATCGAGCGCCACGCCGAATCTGCGCAGCCGACTATGCGCAGTTCTGCACCGGCAGCGCAATCAGATGCTCAGCGCTTCGCGCCAGCGGCACATCAGGGGGAACATCCGCGCCTTGTCGATGCCCCAGCGCCCAGCCTGCGATCGAACGAGCAGCGCACTTCACTTGAGCGACAGACGACGTTGACTGAGCCAGCCGCGCAAGCGTTGCCAAGCGACGAGCGGCACGATCCTGGTGAGCCACGAGCGACGCTGCTGCCACTTACCGACGAGCGACAGGTGCCGTACGCCCAGCGCCGCGACTCCACAGCGCCGGCGGAGCGGCCCGAGCTGGTGGAGCGTGAACAAAACCCACCGCGCGCATCTGCCACACCGCGCACAATCGAGCCGTCAGCGACGCAGGCTGGGCCGCAGATCCACGTCTCGATCGGACGAATCGAGGTACGCGCCGTCACACCGCCGCCCGCGCCGGCAGCCAGGCCCGCACCCACGCCCACACCGCGCATGTCGCTGGACGACTATCTGCGCTCGCAGAACGGAGACCGTCGATGAGTAATTTTCTTGCCATCGCCACGGTGACCACAGTGCTGAGCCAGATGCTTCAGGGCGCGATCCAGGCCGATGTTCCCGGCGCGCTGGTCCGCAATGTGCGCCCGGATCGCGACGTACCGAGCATGGGATTGAACATTTATCTGTATCAGGTCAGCTACAACAGCGCCTGGCGCAACGCCGATCTGCCGACGCGATCGAGCAACGCCGCCTTGGTGCAGCGGCCTCAGGTCGCGCTGGATCTGCACTATCTGCTCACCTTCTACGGCAGCGAGGCCACGTTCGAGCCGCAACGCGTGCTGGGCAGCGCCGTACGTACGCTGCACACGCATCCGCTGCTGAGCCGCAGCCAGATCGCCGCAGTGATCGATAGTTTGGTAACAGCCGATCCCGACCATTATTTGCGGCGCTCGAATCTGGCGGATCAG
This sequence comes from Chloroflexota bacterium, assembly GCA_019240175.1. Lineage (GTDB taxonomy): Bacteria > Chloroflexota > Chloroflexia > Chloroflexales > Kallotenuaceae > LB3-1. Next base: position 6,520 of record JAFAYS010000061.1, read on the forward strand.
ATCGATCTGGTGCGCTTCACGCCACTGCCGCTCTCACTGGAAGAACTGTCCAAGATCTGGTCGGTGTTTTTCCAAACGCAGTACGCGCTCTCGATCGCCTACCAGGGCAGCGTCGTGCTGATCGAAGCCGAAGCAACGCCGCGCAGCGCGCTGCCGGTCCGTGAGCGCCAGATTTTTGTCGTGCCGCTGCGCCAGGTGCGGATCGATGCCGTGGAGCCGCAGATGATCACGTTTGCGCCTGCCGCGACGATCGAGCTACGCGGCAGCGGCCTGCTCGACGACGATACCATCGTGCAGCTCGGGACGATCGAGGGGACGCCCGAGCTAGGATCAACGCCGACGCGACTGGTTGTCGCCCTACCTGCCGCGCTACGCGCCGGCGTCAACACCGCGCAGGTGATCCATCGTCTGCCGCTGGGAGCCGCCGAGCCGCGTGCCCGCCCAAGCATGGCCTCGAATATCGCGGCGTTTGTGCTGCGGCCACGGCTCAACAGCGCGAGCTTCAGCGACGGCGGCGATCCCCGCATCACGGTGGATGTCCAGCCACGCGTTGGGCTGCGCCAGCAGTCGACGCTGCTGCTGTATCAAGTGGTGACGCCGCCCGCGCAGCCGCAAACCTACACGCTCACGCCGCAGCCCCGCGACACCGAGACCGATCCGCTGATCTTCGAGGCCGACGGCGTGAGCAACGGCACCTATCTCGTCCGGCTGCGCGTGGACGGCGCAGAGAGCGAGCTAGCGCAGGTAACCGACCCGACGCAGCCGAACTATCGCGAGTTTACCGGGCCAACCGTGGAGATTACGTGAGCGTATCAGCGATCGACAACTGGACAACAGCGAATCAACGCTATATGCAGGCCGCGCTGGTGCTCCTGCGCGCGACCTTGGAGCAGCACAGGGAGCCGCTAGCCGCCGGCAGCCCTACGCT
>JAFAYS010000130.1 GCA_019240175.1 Chloroflexota bacterium
TGATCGTTCACGGCAACAGCCGCGCCGAAGATTTTTCCGATCCCGGCTTTGCCTACCTCGGCGAGCTGCTTGCCAGCCGTGGCTTCATCGTCGCGTCGATCGACGAGAACTTCCTGAATACCAATCTGATCGACAGCGCGGGCGGACTCACGGGCGTCAACGCAGCGCGCGGCTGGCTGCTGCTGGAACATCTGCGCGTGTGGCATGCCTGGAACAACGAGTCGGGCAATCCTTTTCACAACCGCATCGACACCGCAAACATTGCGCTGATCGGGCACTCACGCGGCGGCGAAGCTGTGGCCGTAGCGGCGGCCTTCAATACGCTTGAGCGCTTCCCCGACGATCCCAACGTCGTCTTTGATTACGGCTATGCGATTCGCTCGATCATCGCGATCGCGCCGTCGGACGCGCAATATGTGCCGCTGGGCGAGAAGCTGGCGCTCCAAAACATCAACTATCTGGTGCTGCAAGGCTCGCACGACGCCGACGTTTTCTCGTTCGTCGGCCTCAACCAGTATCATCGCACCACGTTTAGCCCAGAAACAGACTGGATCAAAGCGGCGGTGTATATTTATCGCGCCAATCATGGCCACTTCAACAGCACCTGGGACGCCTACGATCTGGGTGAGGGCTTGTCGGCGCGACTGATCGATACTGCCGCGCTGCTGCCGGCGGAAGAGCAGCGCAAAGCGGCGCAGGTGTTCGTCGCGGCGTTCCTGGAAACCACGCTGCATAGCGCTGCTACATATCGGCCCTTCTTCCGAGATGTGCATGTAGGCCGCGCGTGGCAGCCCGACACGGTGTACATCAGCCAGTACGCCGACGCGACGACCAACTATCTCAGCACCTATGAGGAGGATGTGAGCGTCACGTCGGCTACGCTGACGGGCGGCACGCAGCTCGGCGCGGGGCTGATACAGTGGCAGGAGGAGCATCTGCTCCTGCGCGGCGGTCCCGGCGACGATCGCGTGGTGCGGCTGGGCTGGCAACCTAACACAGGCCCTGAAGCGCCGCGCTACACGATCACGCTGCCGGCTGAGGGCATCACGCGTGACGCGGGAAGCGTGCTGCGCTTTGACATGGCGGATCTTGTTTCGCGCGCGGACTCCCAGCTCACCAACCTGACGATCGAAGTGCGCGACGCGGACGGCACCAGCGCGCGATTGCCGCTGAGCCACGTCGCGCCACTACAGCCGCCGATCGAGGGGCGCTATCTCAAGAGCGCGTTTTTCCACGACACGCCCTTGAGCGATCCGATCCCCCAAACGTTCAGCTTCCCGCTGGGCGACTTCGCAGCAGCCAACCCGGCCTTTGATCCGGCCACGCTGACCAGTATCGCGTTCGTCTTTGACGGCACGCCTGCGGGAACGATTCTGCTGGATAACGTGGGAGTCGCAGCTGGTGAGTGATGTTTGGCATGCTTCCTGGCATACAGGTTGCCGCTGTAGCCGGCAAGGAGGAAGCCCATGACCCAACGATCAGATAATCGCATGGCGAGCTTACGGGAGCAGCTCCAACACCAGCCCGGCCTCGGCGAGCAACTGCCCAGCCAGGAAGGCGAGATTGTGCGCGCGGCACTCGACGGGCAGAGCGTGTACGAGATCGCGCAGCAGCAGCAGGTCAGCGAAGGCTTTGTGTGGAATACGCTGAGCAACGCCGCGCGCATGGCCAGCGGCCAGCAGATCCAGCCAGTGGAGACGGGCGGCTTCGGCAGCGACACCGATCCCGGCGTGACCGGCGGCTACGGCGAGACCGGCTTCGGCAGCCTCAGCGCCGACAGCGATCCCGGCGTGATCGACGCGCAGGGCGACCGGCTACCCGACCTGAGCGAAGAGCGCCCTTCCGAAGCCTAGCTGCCGCAACATCGATCGGCGGTGCTCACGGTAGACCTCTGCCAGGAGCGCCGCCGAAAACTGCTGCTTGACGACCTTCTGTTAGCGTGCCATACTGGGGCTATCCCGCCAGCGACTCCTAATTTTTCGATGCCGGCCCAGAGGTAGATACTTCTGAGTTGTCGGCATATCCTCGGAGGCGTGCATGAATCCACTCTATCAGGCCGCGCTCAATGGCACCTTGAAGTCGCCCGCATCCGCTCAGAAAGTCCCCATTCGATGCTATAACGATCTCGACGTTCCCGTTTATATCCGCATCGTCGATACCGCAGGCAACCTGACGCCACCTGTGCTCATTCCTGCCAAGACCGGCAATAAATCGCTGGAGTCCTATCTCAACTGGTACATGATCTTTACATCGGTAGCCTCAGGCGCGTTTATCGGCGTGATCCAGCTAGACGGGACCCAGGTCGAGTATGATGTGACGACCGCCTTGCTTGTGCGACCAAACGACATTGGGCGATTCCCCGTTCCCAGCGGGGATATTATGATCCCGACGGACTCGCCGCTCGTGATGGTCGGCTGCGGCACCGCTCCTAACGGCAATCCGGTCACCCGCGAGCAGTTCTGGAAACGCAGCAGCGACTCCTACATGCTGGCACCCAACGAAAAACACACCGTCGGCTACTCAACGACCAGCGGCATGCAATCGACCACCTCCAACGAACAAACGATCTCGACCTCATTGGGCATGAGTAGCTCGTTCGGGTGGGGGCCGATCTCTGCCAGTGTGTCGGCCAGCCTCAGCACCTCATCGCGATCCTTACAGCAGGTGACCGTATCGTCAGAGACCACGCGCTACGAGACGGTAGAGCTTTCGAACACAACCGATAAGCCACAGATGTATCTCAAGTGGCAGCTCACCGACATCATCACCATCTTTCAACCAGGCACCAACGTTCTACCGGTCGCCTCGATCGTGCAGGCGAACGAACCGATCTTGATCGGCGGGCCGTACACCTTCAGCACCTACGGCGAGCGGCTGCTGCCACGGGCTGAGGAGCCGGATGTGAGCACGGACGGTGATGGGCTGCTGCCGCACTACGGGGAGCCGAGCGAGGATTCGCAGCCAGTGTCAGATGATTCGCAGCCGGCAGCAGCGGGCGGGTAGTGTATGATCATCATTACCTGGAATGCCAACGCTGTAAATCGCTGGGCTCAACTCTGGGGCGACCCGCTGGTGGTAAACCTGCCTTGGGATGTCATCTGCTTACAGGAAGTCGGCAACCCGAGGCCGGAATGGAACCAGATCAGCGGCAAGCCCTGGGGT
>JAFAYS010000317.1 GCA_019240175.1 Chloroflexota bacterium
TCGCGGCGCTGACACAAGTCTTTCGGGCGAAAACCGATCGTACCGGCTTTTGCGCGCTTGGCTCGGTCAAAAGCAATGTTGGCCACACCGGCGCGGCGGCTGGCATGGCTGGTTTGATCAAAACCGTCTACGCGCTCAAACATCGCCAGCTGCCGCCGAGCCTGCACTTCGAGCGGCCCAATCCCAAGCTCGATCTCCACAGCAGCCCATTTTATGTCAATGCAAGACTAAGCGAGTGGCAGGCCAACAGCGGCCCACGCCGCGCGGGAGTCAGCTCGTTTGGCATCGGCGGCACCAACGCGCATGTCGTGCTGGAAGAAGCCCCGGCGATCGAACCGTCCGCTGCTGGCCGTGCCGCGCAGCTGCTGGTGCTCTCGGCTCGATCCAGCGCGGCGCTGGATACCGCGACCGCCAATCTGCTGGCCGCGCTCAAGCGGTCGCCCAACGTCAATCTGGCGGATGTGGCCTACACGCTGCAAATTGGACGGCAAGCCTTCAACCAGCGCCGCTTCGTGGTCTGCCGCGACGTGGCCGACGCGGTGGAGGTTTTAGCGCAGCTGCCGCCGGAGCGCGTTCTCTCACGGTCGCGCGAGTCAGGGCCGGCGGCGGTGGTGTTTATGTTTCCCGGCCAGGGCGCACAATATCCCAACATGGCCCGCGAGCTGTACGCCACGGAGCCAAAGTTTCGCGCCACCGTCGATCGCTGCGCCGATCTGCTCAAGCCACATCTCGACTGTGATCTACGCGAGCTGCTTTATCCCGCGACTGCCGACACTGCCGAGCACTTGAATCAGACCAATCTCACACAGCCGGCCCTGTTTGTGATCGAGTATGCGCTAGCGCGGCTGCTGATATCGTGGGGCGTCAAGCCCGCCGCGCTGATCGGCCACTCGATCGGCGAGTACGTAGCGGCGACTTTGGCAGGCGTGTTCTCGCTGGAAGACGCGCTGGCGCTGGTCGCGCTGCGTGGTCGCTTGATCGGCGGGCTGCCGACGGGCGCGATGCTGAGCGTGCCGCTGCCCGAGCACCAGGTTGCCGAGCTGCTTCAGAGCGAGCATCGCGAGCTGGCGCTGGCGGCGGTCAACGGCCCGTCGCTGTGCGTGGTCTCGGGGCCGCACTCGGCGATCGAGGCGCTGGCGCAGCAGCTGGATTTGCGCGGCGTCGAGTGCCGCCGCCTGCACACCTCGCACGCCTTTCACTCGGCCATGATGTCGCCGATCTTGACGCAGTTTGCCGAGCATGTGAGCAACATGGCGCGCAAAGCGCCCAAAATCCCGTTTATCTCCAACCTGACCGGCAGCTGGATCACCTCCGAGCAGGCCAGCGATCCCGAGTATTGGGCCAATCATCTGCGCCAGCCTGTGCGCTTCGGCGATGGGCTGCAAACGCTGGCGCAGGAGTCAGGCCGGATCTTGCTGGAAGTCGGGCCAGGCCGCACGCTCAGCACGCTGGCGCAGCAATCGGGCAGAGCCGGCAGCCGGATCGTGATCTCGTCGCTGCGCCACCCGCAGGATCACCAGAGTGACACGGCGTTTCTGCTAACGGCGATCGGCAAGCTGTGGCTGCTGGGCGTGACGATCAACTGGCAGGCGCTCTACGCCGAGGAGCAGCGCCGCCGCATTCCGCTGCCGCTGTATCCCTTCGAGCGCCAGCGCTACTGGGTCGAGGCCCAGCTACAGGGCCGCGCGGTCGTGCCGCAGGCCAGCGAAGAGCTCGGCGAGCCCGAGACCAGCCAGCCGCCTGAGACAACCTTCTCGCTGCATCCACGGCCCGATCTGCTGGTCGATTATGTCGCGCCGAGCACCAGGCTAGAGCGCAAGATCGCCGAAGTCTGGCAGGAACTGCTGGGTGTGGGCCAGATCGGCATCCACGACAATTTTTTTGATCTCGGCGGTCACTCCTTGATGGCAACCCAGGTCATCTCACGCCTGCGCCAAACCTTCCAGGTCGATCTGCCGCTGGAACGCATGCTTGAGACCACGACGATCGCGCAGCTGGCCGCCGTGGTGCAGGACGCGCTGATCGCCAAACTGGAAGCGCTGCCGGAAGAAGAAGCGCTGGCACTGCTGGCCACTTTAGAAGCTGAATCTGAATAACGAGGCAATACATGTCTGAGTCGTCTACACCCGAAGCCGGCGAAAATCGCGGCGCACATCTTTCCGCCGCCAAACGCGCGCTGCTCGAAAAATGGACTGCGGGCAAAGTCAGCGCCAAGTCCGATCAGATTCCACCCCGCGCCAACAGCGGCCCGACGCCGCTCTCGTTTGCCCAGCAGCGGCTCTGGTTCCTGGATCAGCTGGTGCCGGGCAGCGCCGCCTATAATCTGCCGACCACCGTGCGCCTGATCGGGCGGCTCGACGTGGCGGCCTTGGAGCGCAGCCTCCATGCGATCGTCGCGCGGCACGAGGCGCTGCGCACAACCTTCACCATGCTTGCGGACCAACCGGTCCAGATGATCGAGCCGTCACTGGGCGTGCCGCTGCCCGTGGTCGATCTACGCGCGCTGCCGCCGACCGAGCGCGAAACGGAGGTGCAGGCGCTGACCGACGCGGAGATGCAGCAGCCTTTCGATCTCGGGCGCGGTCCGCTGCTGCGGGCGAAACTGCTGCACGTCGCGGATCAAGAGCATATTTTTCTGCTGACGATCCATCACATCGTCTCGGACAGCTGGTCGATGGGCGTGTTTGTGCGCGAGCTGGCCACGCTCTACGAGGCCTTTGCCCACGATCGCCCGTCGCCCTTGCAGCCGCTGCCGATTCAGTACGCCGACTTTGCCGATTGGCAGCGCCAGTGGCTGCGCGGCGAGGTGTTACAGCGTCAGCTCGACTACTGGAAGCAGCAATTGGGCGGCGATCTGCCGGTGCTTGAGCTGCCCACCGATCGCCCGCGCCCGCCGATCCAAACCTTTCACGGCGCGACGCTCTACTTCAGCCTGCCCAAGCTACTGAGCGATTCACTGGCCGCGCTGAGCCGTCAGGAAGGCACCACGCTTTACATGACGCTGCTGACGGCGTTCAATGTGCTGCTGTATCGCTACACCGGGCAGGAGGATCTGCTGGTTGGCTCGCCGATCGCGGGCCGCACACGCCCGGAGCTTGAGGCGCTGATCGGCTTTTTCGTCAATACGCTGGTCATGCGCTCCGATCTGTCGGGCAATCCAAGCGTGCGCGAGGCGCTACAGCGCGTGCGCGATGTGACGCTCAAAGCCTACGCGCATCAGGATCTGCCCTTTGAGCAGCTGGTCGAAGAGCTGCACCCCGAGCGCGACATGAGCCGCAATCCGCTGTTTCAGGTGATGTTTGTGCTGCAAAG
>JAFAYS010000346.1 GCA_019240175.1 Chloroflexota bacterium
GGCCAGCTGCTCCAACGAGTCTTGCACCGCCCGCTCGCTCTCGTTGTCCAGCGCGCTTGTCGCCTCATCGAAGATGATGATCGGCGGATCTTTGAGAAAAACGCGCGCAATACTCAAGCGCTGCTTCTGCCCGCCCGAAAGCTTGACGCCGCGCTGGCCGATGTCGGTCTCGTAGCCGTCCGGCAGCGACATGATGAAGTTGTGGGCATTGGCCTTTTTGGCCGCCGCGATCACTTCTGCCTGCGTCGCATTCCGTTTACCGTAGCGAATATTTTCGGCGATCGTTCCGGCAAACAGATACACGTCTTGCTGGACTACGCCGATGTTCTGCCTGAGCGAGCGCAAGCTCACATCCTTGATGTTCTTGCCGTCGATCAGGATCGTGCCCGCGCTCACCTCATAAAAGCGCGGAATCAGCGAGCAGAGCGTGGTTTTGCCGACGCCTGAGGAACCGACCAGCGCGATGTATTCGCCGGCTTTGATGTTCAGCGAAATATTTTTGAGAATATCGTCGTGCTCTTCACGATACTTGAAGCTCACGTCGCAAAACTCAACATTGCCGCGCACATGCGTCAGCTCGATCACGCCCGGCGCGTCTGTAATATCCGGCTGCACCTCCAGCATATCCATAAAGCGGCTAAAGCCCGTAATGCCTTCCTGATACAGCCGCGAAAAGTTAATCAGCCGCTGCACCGGATCGATCAGGATCGCGATGCACAGCACATAAGTCAGCAGATCGGCCAGATCCAGCGAGGCGTTCACAATCGCGACGCCGCCAAAAACGATCACGGCGATCGTCATCAGCTGCGTGAACGCGATCATGCCCGCCGAGAAGTAGGCCTCGCTTTTATAGCCCTCGCTGCGGCTCTCGACAAAGCGCTGATTCTCGTACGCGAACTTGTTTTGCTCGGTCTGCTCGTTGGTAAAAGACTTGACCACACGAATACCGGAGAGCGTATCCTCGACCTGCGCGTTGATGTCGCCGATGCGATCCTTGGTGATGCGCAGCGCCCGATTCATGCGCTTGTTGAAGTAGAACGCGTACGCCGTCATGATCGGCAAGAACAAAAAGACGATCAGGGTCAGCTTGACGTCGATGTTGACCAGAATAATGAACACGCCGACCAGATTCAGCAGCGCGATCGCCAGATCTTCCGGTCCGTGATGATACAGCTCGGAAAGCGCCAGAATATCGTTCGTGATCCGCGTCATGAGCTGACCGGTTTTTTGCTCATCATAAAAGCCGAACGAGAGCTTCTGGTAATGTTCAAACAGCTCGCCGCGCATATCGCTTTCCATCATGGCACCCATCTTGTGACCACGATAGTCGACAAACATATTACACAGCGTATGAACAATCACCAGGCCAATCATCACAGCGCCCATCAGATAGATTTGATTGAGCGCATTGGGCATGTTCTCGCCCAGGATGTTTTTGGTGATGTAGCTCGTGCAGAGCGGCAGCAGCAGCGTCACTGCCGACACAACCAGCGCGCACAGTACATCCGCCGCCAGCAGCCCGAGATATGGCTTGTAGTACGACAAAAACTTCTTGCTGCGAGAGCTCAATACGTTTCTCCTCAAACCGATAAGATGGCTCCGTAACGATACGAACAACAGCCGATCACGTCGATCGAACGCGCCGGCTTGGCGGACAGGTGAGCGTTGACGATCCATAGATCTCCTAAAGCTCCGTTAAAAATCAAAAGCGGCCATGGTGATAGCCACGACCGCAACCTAGCGGTGTAGCATATCTCTTCCCTGGCCGCTCACATCAAACGACCACGGGTCAACTATTGCCCGTGGCCGCGACTATCTCGGTTTTAAAAATCAAACGACCACGAGTGTGGTGTACACCCATGGCCGCAAGTATTGTCCTTCGCCGTCGATGAACGCGCGCTGTAGCACGCGCGCTAACCTGACGCTACAGCACGTCGCGATGGCGCATTGCTACAAAAGCTATTCCGCGATCCTCAGGGATCAAGCGGTTGTTCAAAGATCGGAAGGCGCGTTTATTGGTTAGAAGGCGCACTCCACAAACGAGCAGCCCACACTATTTGTAGTGGTCCGCTCAAACATATTGTGGGTGAAACACGTCATTGTTACGCCTCCATAAGCATCGAAATCAGTGACTAGAAAGTACCATGCGAGCTAAGATGTGTCAAGATAGTCTTTAGACCAATACTACAATCGCGCACATATAGCGTTGTCATGCGAACTGTGAACCACAACTATTGCTCAACGTCGACAGCACCTGAGGATTCTTTCCCAGATACAGGACATCACCACATCACACTAAAAAAAATATGGCACATCGATCCAATCGATAGCGTCGGTATCAACGTTTTTGGGAATGCTGGCCACTTTTGCCGTCGCAGTAGCAATGTCAGGATGCACATGCAGGTATAAGCGTTCTTGTGTAAGATTTTCGGTCAATCTAGAGCCGATTCCAGGTTTCGGAAGCAGCCATTCGATCCTGCTCTCACCTTCAAGCTGCGCTTGAATGCCCTGGTGCTGCAATGTTTGGAGCACCTGTAAACCCGTAGCGTTTGCAGCAATTGGCTCGACCGCCGCAGTTGCGACGGTCGAGGCTGTAAGACCAGGCATTTCTGTGATTCTACACCAGGATTTATTTCGACAGCGCGCTACGGATCTGCTCGGTCAGCTCGGCAACGGACGTTGGAGGGACAAAGTTTTCCGGCAGCTCGGCATGATTAATCACCTGCGTTCCTTGGATCTCATACCTGCTGGCAGGACTTACCGTCCGGTAAAGCGATCGCCCTTTGGCATGAACAGCATCGCCCGAGATGTCTTTGAGAAATAAGATATGCTCCGACCCTTTGACATAGATCGGGTCGCCCTCCATTTCCATATGGATCTCAGGATCGGTTCCCTCAGCAGGCAGATAGCCACCGGTCTGCATCACCTCGATCCGCTGACCGGCCTCGCCTTTGTAGACTTCAAGCACACGCATTTTTGTGTCGGTGAAGGGTGTAATAAACACATTATCCTTCACTGGCTGGCCCGGAGTATTGGTCTTGAGCACCTCTCTGAGCTTGCGGGCTTTTGGCTCACTGTCTACTTGCACACGCACGATCAGATCGGCGCGCTCGGTTTGGTCATCAACCGTCACCGACGTATCGACCCAATTGCCGTGCGCAATAACCGGTTGTTTACGTAGACCTTGTCCAAACGGAGATGCATACACAAAGCCGACTGCGAAACAGATCATACACCCGATCACAGCCAACATCTTACGCTTCAGCATATATTGACTCCTGAGTTTTAGTATCGATTATTGAGAAGCTGGATATCTTTAGCGTTGAGCGTAATTTGCGATCTGAAACCGATCATCATAATGCTGTCACCCTCATTACGATGACCTAGCGACCAGCAATGTCCCAGCTCGTGCATGGCGTTGCTCTGCCGAAAGAGATCATTTGACACCGGCTGATCATAGTAGTAGGTATTAGTTGTTGCCGTACAAGAAGTAAAGGTGTAATTGAACGGCGCAACATCGCAACCATAGCTACCTTGGCAGATAAAGGCTTTGCCGTAGAGATTATTATTTCCCCAGTTAGCCGTGTTGGTGGTTATCTGATTGCCGGTACAGTTGGCGGCAACGCTCATATCAGTATTTGCGTTCCAAACACTAATCGCCTGCAAATTAGCATAGCCATACGTGCCAGAATGGCACCAGCGGAGACTACCGGTCGCGAAGTGGCCGTTACCGTTATAATCTCCCCAGAAATCGGCGGCGGCAGTTCCGGCAAAAAAGCTTAGCCCAAGTATCAGAGTCAGCATCAAGACGTAACGTGATCGTCGCTGCATAGGTCCTTCCTTTGTGATGAGATACTCGCTGGTGGTTGTGGTGTGGAGGATGATTGTGGAATTATTAACAAGCTCGGTTAGGATATACTAAACAATCGAGGGTGTCAATTACTAATTTTTACTTACTCAACCGTTTGTTGGTACTGTGCTAATCCTCAACCGGGGAGTCAGGCAGCACACTCTAACCCTATCTGCGGACACGTTATGAATCGAACACAACGCGCCGAACTGGCGCAAGCAACACTTACTATTCTGGAATCCGGTACCTACACATTGCCTGATACACGTACCGTGTCGATCCGCGAGACGCTAAACGCCGCCTGCTCACAGACAATTTTGTACCGTCCTGCCGAACACGAGGCGATCCTGGCGCAGCTAGCGGAGCGGCCCGGCACTGCGAGCACCAGCCTGCATGTAAGCAACCGTACGACACTGGAAGCGGCACGCGCCTTGAGCAGAACCTACGCGCATACAGTGTGTCTCAACTTTGCCTCGGCCAAAAATCCAGGCGGTGGTTTTTTGTCGGGCAGTCAGGCCCAGGAAGAAAGCCTGGCGCGCTCATCGGGCTTGTACGCGGCGCTGCAAACGCAGCCTGAGTTTTATGCCTTTCACCGCCAGCGGTCGAATAGCCTGTATTCGAATCACATGATTTTTTCGCCTGAGGTGCCGGTCTTTCGTGATGATCAGGGAAACTTGCTTGATGTGCCCTGGCTGACATCTTTTATCACGGCGGCGGCGGTCAACGCGGGAGCTGTGCGCCAAAACCAGCCGGCGCAGATTGCCGAGATCGAGCCGACGATGCAGCGACGAGCGCGCTTCGTGCTGGGCGTTGCGGCGCTTCACGGCTGCGACGCGCTGATCCTTGGGGCGTGGGGCTGCGGTGTCTTCAAAAACGATCCGGCCATGGTGGCCGCGATCTTTGCCGGCGTGCTTGACGAGCCGTCGTTCAGGCACCGCTTTGCGCATGTCGAGTTTGCCGTCTATGATCCGTCACCGCAGCAAAGCACGCTGGCGGCATTTGAACAAACGTTCAGCAGCTAAAAGGCAGGTACTATGACAGACGATACAGCTACCAGCGGCGTCGTGACCGCTGTCAGCCGGAGCGCAAAGCACACCTTCAGCAAGCAGAGCTCGACATCGATCCAGCTCCTGGCCGGCCTTGGCGTCGTCGACGATGCTCATCTCGGCACGACGGTGCAGCACCGGTCGCGGATTGCGCGCGACCCACGCCAGCCGAACTTGCGCCAGGTGCATCTGATCCACGCCGAGCTTCACGATGCCCTACAAGCTCAGGGCTTTGGAGTGTTCCCCGGCGCGATGGGCGAGAACATTACCACGCGCGGCATCGATCTGCTGGCGCTGCCGACCAACGCCCAGCTGCATATCGGCGCGCAGGTCGTGGTGACGATCACGGGCTTGCGCAATCCCTGTATGCAGCTCGACAAGTTTCAGACCGGGCTGATGGCAGCGGTGCTCGATCGCGATGCCGACGGCAACCTGATTCGCAAAGCCGGCGTTATGGGGATTGTACAAGTTGGCGGCGAGGTCAGGCCGCACGATCCCATCCGCGTGGTGTTGCCGGCTGAGCCGCGCCAGCCGCTGGAGCCGGTCTAAGATGGCGACCAAGCGCGTGCTGCTGATCGGCGGGACATCCAACGTCGGCAAGTCCACGCTCGCCGAAGCGCTGGCTGGACAGCTTGGATGGCACTACGTCTCCACCGACAAGCTAGGCCGGCATCCTGGACGTCCCTGGCCGTCCGACGGACGCGCCGTCCCGCAGCATGTGGCCGAGCATTATCTTTGCTTGTCGGTCGACGAGCTGATCGACGATGTGCTGCGCTATTACGGGAGCTTACAGCCCAAAATTACGGCGCTGGTTACGGCGCACGCCACCGACCACGCCATAGATCCGCTGGTCATCGAGGGCTCTGCGCTGTGGCCGGAGTTTGTAGCACCGCTGAAGGATGATCGTGTGGCAATGGTCTGGCTCACAGCCAGCGACGCTCTGCTGCAACAGCGCATCTACCACGCCAGCCGGATCGCAGAGGCCGCCGCGCAAGAGCAGCGGATGATCCAAAAGTTTGTGGCGCGGACGCTGCGCTATAACGCAGCAATGATGGCGGCTGTCCAGCGGCTGGGATTAGCTTCGATTCGTGTAGAAGCCACATCGTCGCTCGAAGACCTGTCACATAGATGTCTTGAGCTGCTGCGGTAGCACACAGCAATCGCCGGCGCTGCGCAGCCTGGGCGCGTCAAACAGCCATAGACCACCGGCAACCTCGAAACGCTTTCTACACTGTCGCGAAGACATATATAAAGATGATGGCACCGACGAAAGACAGGCCAGCCATCAGCAGCCATTTGAGCCGCTCCGCGCTCTGCCATTTCTCGGCAAGCAGGATCAGTAACGCGCTATGCGGCAGAATAAACGTCCATGAGAACAACGCCCGCGACGCTTTTTGTTCCCATGTGAGCTGATCGTTGGGAACGAGGAGGACGGCAATCAACACGATCCAGGCCACAAACCAACCAACAGCCAGCAGAGCATGATCGCGCAAGATGATTTTTCCCGCCGGCGACATGCCGCGATACAGGTTAAAGAAGAAGATGCTTACCGTGGCGAGGTTGATGATTGGCAACAGCCAGGGTCTATCTGCAAGCCGTGCGAAAGAGGACGATCCCACAAGCACCGTCACCAGATACAATCCGCCGAAGAAGAATAAACATACGAGGACGAGGCCATATAGTTCGCGGCTGAGTTTCATGAGGTGTCCTTGGCTCCAATGCATCCAACGGTCGTTGGGCGCGATCCGTTCATCCCAATGGCTCTGTATTGCTTCTCAAGGTTCGAACGTTTGACTGAAGGTTCGCATACGGGACGCTAAGGATAGAGCGACATACGCAGACGAATGACCGAGGCCCTGCGTAGGGAACGCTCTTGGGTGCTGCATAGGGACGTGCTACTCTCAGATGAGGCCCGTTATCTAGCCGACCTGTGGCGTGCTCGGGAGCGCAGAACGTCCGCATACTCATCCTGCATGAGTTCCCAGAAGGAGCGGTAGCGGCAAGCACCAGGCCACCAGGAGGCGAAAAACCAGGCCTCCCACTCGCCCTCCGGCGTGACGACCTGGGGATTGAGCAGGTAGCATTCCCCGTCGCGGTACA
>JAFAYS010000350.1 GCA_019240175.1 Chloroflexota bacterium
CTGAATCGCTGACGGATCGAGATCGGCGTTGTGGCTCTGCTTGACCCAGCCCGCGATGTCCTGTGCAAAGGTCCGCGTTTGAACCAGCTGCAGCATATCGTCGACGATATACTCGGAGGCGGCCCAACTGTTGAAGTTGTTGTAGTCAGGCAGCACCACCGACGACTGATCGGTCGCGATCGGCTTTTGGGTGACAAACATCACCACTTGCGTGCCGTAGCGTGCGGGCAGCAGAAATGTCGCGGCGATCGTCGCCAGTGCGACCAGCAGCGGTAGCCCGACGACCAGCGGCCAGGAGCGGCGCAGAATGGCGAAATAGTGCCGAAGTTCCATACGATTCTTTCACCTCAACAAGCAAGCTATCAGTGGAGCACGACCGGCTCAGGCGGCACGGCTGCGCGCAGCTGTCGATCGATCACGTCCAGCACGCGGGCCTTGAAGCGCTCACGGCTGAACTGCTCGGCGTGGCGGCGGATCAACAGTGGCTCGAAGGCCAGCGTGCGACTGTGGGCAACCGCAACGGCCAGCGCGGCGGCGGTCTGCTCGTGGAAGAAGCAGCCGGTCACGCCGTCGATCACGGTCTCGCGCACGCCGCCCGAGGCATAGGCGATCACCGGACGTCCGGCGGCCATCGCCTCTACGGGCTGGATGCCGGCATCTTCGTCGCCGGCGGTGATATACGCCCGGCAGCGGCGATACAGATCGTGCAGCTCGGCGTCGCTGACACGGCCCACGAAGCGCACATTCGGCCCGGCGATCGCTTCCAGCTTGGGCTGATCGCGTCCCGAGCCAAAAACGACCAGCGGCAGCTTGAGTCGGGTAAACGCTTCGACGACCAGATCGATGCGCTTGTAGGGCACGAAGCGACCACCGGTCAGATAAAACTCTTCGGGCTCGCTCGGCGTGTACGGGCCGAGATCGACCGGCGGCGGAATCACCTCAGCGCTGCGCCGGTAGTAGCGCTCAATGCGTCCGGCGACCTCGCGCGAGTTGGCGATAAAGCTATCCACGCGCTGCGACGAGACTACATCCCAGGTACGCAGATAGGTCAGCAGCGGTGCAAGCGCATAGCTGGCGGTGTCGCCGATCGACTCACGTTCGAGATAGCCGCTGGTCCGCCAGCCAAAGCGCATCGGCGTGTGGCAGTAGCAGACATGCAGCGCGCCGGGTCGGGGAATAATCCCCTTGGCGTAGGCGCTCGACGAGCTGAGGATCAGATCGTAGGCGCTGAGATCGAAGGACTCGAACGCGCTGGGATACAGCGCAAAGTATTTGCGGAAATGCCGACGCCACCCCGGCAGCCTCTGCATCCACGACGTTTGAATGTTCCAGCTTCGGTAGAAGTCTGGCATCGTCGCAGGATCATAGATCGAGGTATAGACCGGAGCGTCGGGAAACAGCTCGTGCAGCGCTTCGAGCACACGCTCAGCGCCGCCGTACTGGTTGAGATAGTCATGGACTAAAGCTACACGTCCGTATGTGTTCACAGCGAGCGATAATAGCATGGGATCAGGCGCGCGGCAAGCACTGCTCGATCGGCATGGCGAGTGTATCAGCGTGGATTGTACCGTTCTCCTGCGCGCCCGCCGATTATGCTTGGCTGATGGGCGCGTGAGAGAAGAGGTGCCGATTATTGGCGCTTGAACGTAAATTCTTCTAAACCTAGCACGCTTCTTGCTAATTCTTCGCCGCCGTCAGCTTTAATTGTACATGTTGTGTGCGCCCGGACGATCTGGCGCATAGTGGTAAGACCCTTGCGGTTGTTTTGGCGTGTCACGATACGCTTGAGCGCTGCATGAGCGAGCGGAACCTGAGCGCAGGCTCAAGAGAATGAGGTGAGAGATGTTCGATTATTTGATCGTCGGCGCGGGATTTGCCGGCAGCGTGTTGGCTGAGCGGCTTGCCAACGAGGCAAATAAGCGCGTCCTGATTTGTGATGTGCGTCCGCATATCGGCGGCAATGCCTACGATTTCTACGACGATGCCGGTGTGCTGATCCATAAATACGGCCCGCATATTTTTCACACTAACTCGCGCGAGGTGTTCGAGTATCTTTCCCGCTTCACGGCCTGGCGGCAATACCAGCACCGCGTCAAGGCGTGTGTAGACGGGCAACTGGTACCGATGCCGATCAATCTCGATACGATCAATCAGCTGTATGGCCTGAACCTGACGGCCTTCCAGCTGGACGAGTTTCTGGCCTCGGTGGCCGAGCCGCGCGATCAGATTCGCACCTCGGAAGACGTGGTGGTCAGCAAAGTCGGGCGCGAGCTGTACGAGAAGTTCTTTCGCGGCTATACGCGCAAGCAGTGGGGCCTCGATCCATCGGAGTTGGACGCCTCGGTGACGGCGCGCGTGCCCACGCGCACCAACCGCGACGATCGCTACTTTACCGACACCTACCAGGCGATGCCGCTGCACGGCTACACGCGCATGTTCGAGCGCATGCTGAACCATCCCAACATTAAAATCATGCTCAACACCGACTACACCGAGATCCAGGGCGTGATTCCGTACGGCGAGATGATCTACACCGGGCCGATCGATGCGTTTTTCGACTATGAGTACGGCAAGCTGCCGTATCGCTCGTTGGAGTTCAAGTTCGAGACCCACGATGTGGATCAATATCAATCAGCGCCGGTGATCAATTATCCCAACGATTATGCCTACACGCGCGTGACCGAGTTCAAATACCTGACCGGCCAGGTGCATCCCAAGACCAGCATCGTCTATGAGTACCCGCAGGCCGAGGGCGATCCCTACTATCCCGTGCCGCGCGCCGAGAATGCCGAGATCTACGAGCAGTACAAGGTGCTCGCCGAGGCTACGCCGAGCGTACGCTTCGTGGGCCGGCTGGCGACCTATCGCTACTATAACATGGATCAGGTGGTGGCGCAGGCGCTCAAGGTGTATCGCACGATCGTCGCGGGCGGCAACGAGAAGCTAGAGCTGCCGGCGAAGATGAGCCGTGCGCGCGAGATGGAGCCCGCCAAAGCTCGCGCCGTGAACGGTAACGGTCATTCTAAGACCAATGGCAGCGGTCTGCTTGAGCGCGAGCGCTAGGCTGTTGTGTAGGGCAG
>JAFAYS010000359.1 GCA_019240175.1 Chloroflexota bacterium
AAACGCTGGTCGGCGGCTGGCTCGTCGACAATGCGTGGTGGGGGCGTCCCGCGGGCGTGCTGGTCGATCGCGACGGCAGCCTGATCATCTCCGAGGATGGCACCGGGCGGCTCTACCGGCTGCGCTATACCGGAGCCTTGTAGCCAAGCATTGTGGAGGAATCATGCAGATACAAGATGCGATCAAGACGATTGTGCAGGGCCGCGATCTCGATCAGGATGAGGCTGCGGCAGTCATGCAGCAGATCATGACCGGCGAGGCCACGCCCGCGCAGGTTGCCGCGTTTCTGACGGCGCTGCATCTCAAGGGCGAGACCGACGCCGAGATCGCCGGAATGGCCGAGGTCATGCGCGAAAAAGCCGTGCGCGTCTTTCACGACAGTCCGGTGCTGGATACCTGCGGCACGGGCGGCGACTCGACCAACACCTTTAATATCTCGACCACCGCCGCCTTTGTCGCAGCCGGCAGCGGCGCGACGGTCGCCAAGCACGGCAACCGCGCCATGACCAGCAAATGCGGCTCGGCGGATGTGCTGGAAGGGCTGGGCGTCAATATTGAGCTGGATGCCGAGGGCGTGGCGCGCTGTCTGGACGAGGCCCAGATCGGCTTTATGTTTGCCCAGAAGTTCCACCCGGCTATGCGCTACGTCGGCCCGATCCGCCGCGAGATCGGCATTCGCACGGCCTTCAATGTGCTCGGCCCGCTGACGAATCCGGCGCACGCGCAGTATCAGGTGCTGGGCGTAGCCTCCGCGCCGCTGGCGGAAAAGCTGGCCCGCGCGCTGAGCCGTATGGGCACGCGTCACGCGCTGGTTGTGCACGGTACCGACGGCATGGACGAGATGAGCCTGAGCGCGCCGAGTATGGTCTGGGAAGTGCGCGCCGGAGCAGCGCCGCGACAGTACGAGATCGCGCCTGAGAGCGTGGGGCTGGAACGCGCCGAGCGCTCCGAGATTTTGGGCGGCACTGTCGAGGAGAACGTCGGGATTATTCGTGGGATTCTCCAAGGATCAGTGCAGGGGCCGCCACGTGACATAGTGCTGCTGAACGCTGCCGCCGCGCTGGTGGCCGCCGAGCAGGCCGCCGATTTCGCCGAGGGCGTGGCGCGGGCGCGCCAGTCGATCGATGGCGGCGCGGCCTATGGGCGTATGGAGCAGATGGTGCGCGCCAGTCGCGCCACACGATGAGCCGTTTGGCCTACAGCAGTTCGAGCGCCATCCTGGTATCATACACAGTGTAATCCAAATGCCAGGAGGAATTACAAAGTCCTATGGAAAAAGAGCTAATCGTTTACGGGCGCACCTTTCCCTGCCCCGATCTTATGCGCTCTGAGCGATTTCTACAGAGCAAACAAGTTTCGTATCGCATGATTCATATCGACGAGGACGAGAACGCAGGCACACTGGTTGAGCAGTGGGTCGGCCATCGCAGCGTCCCGACGATCGTTGTGGCACGCAAAGGCGATATTGCGCCGATCGAGGAGCCTCAGCCGCTCCCGCCAGGCCGCTCCGCCCGCTCGTTCGATCGCGGCACGCTGATCACCGAGCCAAGCGACGAGGCGCTGAGCAAATTCTTGCAGCGCCACGGCCTGATGCCGCAGAGCTAACATCCAGTCCTTTTAAAGCTTACAAAAGCCGGAGCGCGCAAAACGCTCCGGCTTTTTTGTTGATCATCACCTTTACTTGGTGCATGTCGCCTGAAGACAACAGCTTCTGATTACAGGATTTCTACATAGCCGTCTGTGCCATGCACGCGAATCCGCTGCCCATCTTTGATCAGTTTCGTGGCGTTATCCACCCCGACGACTGCCGGCAAGCCATACTCACGTGCGATAACCGCTCCATGAGTCATCAGTCCGCCAACTTCCGTAACCAGGCCTTTGATCGACACAAATAATGGTGTCCAGCTAGGGTCAGTAAAAGAAGTAACCAGGATATCGCCAGCTTCTAGATCGGCATCTTCCATGTTTAAGATGACACGTGCACGTCCCTCGATAACGCCGGCAGAAACAGCCAGGCCGACAATCGCTTCAGCCGGCAGATGATCTCGCTTGTACTGCCCTGTAATGATCTCACCATCAGAGGTGTAAATCCGTGGCGGCGTTAGCTTTTCGAACGCTTTGTACTCGTCTTTGCGCCTGTCAATGATCTGATAATCCAGCTGCTGTGTGCGTATAACTTCGCGAAGCTCATCAAACGTGAGATAGAAGATGTCTTCTTTTGCATGAATCACGTTGGCTTGTACGAGTCGTTCGGCTTCTTTCAGCAACGCCTGCTTATAAATGAAGTAGCGATTGACAATGCCGTACTTCGGATACTCTCGATAACCGATGAAGTTTCGGAGCAGGCTGATCTGCTGTTTTGCTTCGGCAGCCTTTTGTTCACCATCCGGCAATTGTTGCAATCGTTCCAATAGCTCTTGTTCTTTTTGCAGAGCTTCCTGACGTCCTTGCTCAAACTTACGCTGGCTGGCACCAGGCTCGAAATTCTTGATATTACTGAGAATCATCGGGATCAGTATCGTTGGTTTTTCGCTCCAACGAGTTTTTGTAATATCAATTTCGCCGACACAGCGCATCCCGTACTTG
>JAFAYS010000490.1 GCA_019240175.1 Chloroflexota bacterium
ACACGCTCTCGCCTGCGACGCAAATCTCACCGGCGATGCCGACCGGTTGCGGCTGGCCGGACGCGTCTACAATGTAGATGCGATTGTTCTGCAACGGCTTGCCGGCGGTGATCGGCCTGGCTGCATCCTCGGCGCGAATCGCTCCCAGGATGTTGATGTCGCTGATCTCGGTCAGGCCGTAGATGTTCACGATCGCGACCTGCGCGCCAAGCTGCCCGAAGACCGACTGCAGCAGCCGCCGCTCAAGCTTCTCACCTCCGATCAGCAGGTAGCGCAGGGCGTTGGCAGGCTGCTCCGGCGCAACATCATTCAGCACCGCCTGCATGTAGGACGGCACCGCGTCCAGCAGGTGCAGCTGATGTTCGTCCAGATAGCGCAGCATGGCCTGGCTTTCAAGCTTGACTACGTCGGGGATGATGTGGAGCGTACGGCCAAAGATCAGGCTGGGGAAGATCTGGTTGACCGAGATGTCGAAGCTGATCGACGTGATCAGGCCGACATTGTGGACTGCCGGATCGTCGAAGTAGGCGCGCAGACCGTGGACCAGGTTGAGCACGCCCTGCTGTTTGACCATCACGCCCTTGGGTCGTCCCGTCGAGCCCGAGGTATAGATCACATACGCCAGGTTATCGGGCAGCACGGTGCGCGGCGGATTGGTGGTCGGCTGCTTGGCCAGCGTGGACCAGTCGGCGTCGAGGCGGAAGACCTGCGCCGCATGCTCGGGTAACGTGTCGACCAGCGCGGCCTGCGTTAGAATCACCGGCGCTTGGCTGTGGGCGAGCATGTACTGCAAGCGCTCGGCGGGATAGGTTGGATCGAGCGGAACATACGCGCCGCCGGCTTTCAGAATCGCCAGCATGCCCACGATCATCTCAAGGCTGCGCTCGACCATCAGCCCGACCAGCACGTCCGGCCCGACGCCCTGCGCCCGCAGGTAGTGCGCCAGCTGGTTCGCGCGCGCATTGAGCGCCGCGTAGGTCAAGCTCGCGCCCTCGAACACGATCGCCGGTGTGTGCGGAGTGCGCGCAGCCTGGGCCTCGATCAGCTGATGAAGCGCGGCCTCGCGCGGATACTCGGCCTCGGAGCGGTTCCAATCGCCCAGTAGCTGCTGTTGTTCTTCACGCGTGAGCAGCGAGAGCTGGTCGATCGGCTGCTCGGGATCGGCTACCAGCGCCGCCAGCAGCAGCGTGTAGTACTCCATCAGCCGCTCGATCGTGGCCGCCGCGAACAGATCCGTGCTGTACTCGACGACCCCGCGCAGACCGTCATCCGTCTCGCTCAAGGCCAGCGCCAGATCGAACTGGGCTACGGGCAGATCCATCGGGATCGACCTGACCGCCAGACCGGGAAGGTCCAGCGCGGTGGTCGGCATGTTTTGCAGCGCAAACAGCACCTGGAAAAGCGGCGTGCGGCTCATGTCGCGCGTGGGCTGCACGGCCTCGACCAGCATCTCGAACGGCACATCTTGCTGCGCGTACGCTTCCAGCGCTACTCGTCGCGCCTGCGCTACAACTTCCGCGAAGCTCGGCGTCGATCGCAGGTCGGCGCGCAGCACCAGCATGTTGACGAAGAAGCCAATCAGCGGCTCGACCTCAGGCCGCACACGCCCGGCGATCGGCGTGCCCACCGCAAACTCGGCCTGCCCGCTATAGCGATACAGTAAGACTTGCCAGGCCGCCAGCAGCGTCATGAAGAGCGTGCTGTCCAGCTGCTGGCTCAGCCGCTGAAGCTCCGCCGTGAGCGCTGCCGGCACGGCGACCGCTACGGTAGCGCCCGCGCCGCTACGCATGGCTGGACGCGGATAATCGGTCGGTAGATCGAGTGCGGGCACGGCCTGCAACTGCTGCTGCCAGTAGCGCAACTGCTGATCCAGCACCGTTGTTTGGAGCCACTCGCGCTGCCAGACGGCATAGTCGGCGTACTGAATCGCCAGTTCAGGCAATGCTGCTGACTGTCCCGCAACCGCATTTTGATACAGCGCGGCCAGCTCACGCAAGAAGACGCTCTCCGACCAGCCATCGAAGATGCTGTGATGCAGCACCAGCAGCAGCGCGTGATCCTCGGGCGACCACTGCACCAGCCGCATGTGCAGCAGTGGTCCCGCCTGCAAATCGAAGGGCTGAGCCAGCTCGGTCTGGACCAGCGCGTGCAGCAGCTGATCGACGTTCTGGTCGGGTGCCAGCGTGACGATCTGACACGGCAGCGCGACGGGTGCAGGTGGCGCGATCACTTGCACGGGCGGCGCGTCGGGCGTGGCGGCGGGCGCAAACGTGGTGCGCAGCACCTCGTGACGGGCCACGATCGCGCTCAAGCTCTGCGCCAGGGCCGTGCGATCCAGCGGGCCATGCAGATGCAGCAGCAGCGGCAGGTGATAGGTTGTCTGGCCGGGCTGCAGCTGATCCAGGAACCACAGCCGCTGCTGCGCATACGACAGCGGCAACGTCCGCCCGTCGCGCTCCACTGGCAGCACCGGCGGCGTCTCAGTCGCATCCTGGTGCGCAAGCTGAGCCGCAAACTCGGCAATCGTGGGCGCTTCAAAGAGCAGCCGCAGCGGGATCTCCTGGCCGGTCAGCTGCCGCACGCGACTCGCCACCTGCGTCGCCAGCAGCGAGTGGCCGCCTAGTTCAAAGAAATTGTCGTGGATGCTTAGCTGCTCCACCCGCAGTACGCCAGCCCACACCTCGGCGAGCAGCCGCTCAGTCTCGCTGTGTGGTGCCACGAAACCAGCCGCGCCGTGATCCGCCTCCGGTGCCGGCAGCGCTCTGCGATCGAGCTTGCCGTTCGGTGTTTTGGGCAGCGTATCCAGCACGACAAATGCGCTCGGCACCATGTAGCTGGGCAGTTGCGCGCCCAGAAGCTGGCGCAGCTCGGTGCCTTCGGGCTCGGCCATGCCCGCGCGCAGCGTCAGATAGCCGACCAGACGTTTATCGCCTGTGTCGTCCTCGCGCACCACCACGACGCACTCGTTGACGCTTGGATGGGTAGACAACACGGCCTCGATCTCGCCGGTCTCGATGCGGAAGCCGCGCAGCTTGACCTGCTGATCGATCCGGCCCAGAATTTCGACGGTGCCATCCGGGTGCCAGCGCCCGAGATCGCCGGTGCGCACCATGATCTGGCCGTCCTCGAACGGGCAG
>JAFAYS010000532.1 GCA_019240175.1 Chloroflexota bacterium
TGGTGCGCTTCTCTTCCAGCCAGGTGTCGAGCGCTTCGTTGCGGAGTCGCTCCAGCCGCTCCTCGGGATCTTCCGGTACGCGCTGGATGATGTGCCAGCCGAAGTCGGTGCGCACAGGCTGGCTGATCTCGTTGGTCTTCAGCGCCCAGGCGGCATCCACGAACGGCTTGACCAAGGTCTGGCCCTGCTGGCCGACCACGTTGCCGTCGCGATCGAAGGGATCGAGCTCGCCGCCGTTGGCCGCTGAGCCGGGATCTTCCGATTTTTCGCTGGCGACCTGCGCGAACGAATCCGGGTTAGCAACTAGCTGCTCGTAGATTTCGTCGGCCTCTTGCTTGCGCTCGGTGAACTGCTCTTCCAGCTCCTCAACCGATGGCGTCGGCACTGGCGTCGGCTCAGTTGTCGGCGTCGCCGCCGCTGCCGTGGCGGTCGCATCGGCCTCCTCGGTCGCCTCAGGCGTCGGCGATGGCGTGGGCTTCGGCACCTGCAGCAGAATATGCCGCACCTGGATCGAGCTAGGATTCTCGTCTTCGCCAGCCGGCGCTTCGGCCACGAGCGCCTCGCCGACCTTGGTGCGGATCACCTGCTCGCGCAGGCCGTCGCGCATCACCTGAAGCATCTCTTCCTTGGTGGTGTGCGGCGTGCGCTGGCGATCGAGCGCGCCCTCCGGCAGCGAGTCCAGAATGTTGGTGTACTCGGTGTAGAGGATGTCGATGATCTGGTTGACCTGCTCGGTAGCCTGCGCGGCCTCCGGCGTTGCGGTCGGCAGTGCGGTCGCGGTTGGTGTCGTGGCGGTCGTCGTCGCAGCCGCGCTGGTCGCACCGGCGACAGCAGTCTCAGCCGTATCGGTCGTGGTGTCGGTGCTGGTGATCGGCTCCGCGCTTTCAAGCAGCGAGCCGAACTGCGCCACAACCTGCTGATCGATCTCGCCTTGCTGCGGATCGATCTGGAACTGCTGCTTGGCTCCCTGCTCAAGAATCTGTCGATCGACCCACTGCTGGATCGTTGGGGCGTCCGGCTCGGTCTGGCGCGAGCGCGACGTGCCGATCTCGGTCAGCTGGACGTTGGCCTGCACGACCTGCTCGTCAAACTGGCCGGTCTGGCCGAGGCTCTGGTTCGCGCCGAAAAGCTTACTGAACTGGAGACCCTGAATAATCTGCTGGATTGTGTTGGAGCGCACCAGCTCCTCGTAATCGCCGCGTGTCAGGGTTGCACCATTGACCGTCTTGAGCGTTTGAGTTGGTTGAATCAGGCGGTCGTACACAAAGCCGCCGATGATCAGCAGAATCGCCAGTCCAACGGCACCACCGATCGCAAGCACCACGCGGCGCTGGACGTTGGCCTCGTGCTGTTGCGCCGCGATCTGGCGCCGAGTTGGGCGACGTTCCGGGGATTGAGAAGGACGTGGTCGGTTGCTCATAATTCCTTTTCCAAAGCAACGGACACGGGGCAAATCTGCACCCGTGCCCGTTCTACGTCGTTCAGCTCAAATAGATTGAACCTTTTACACGCGCAGCAAAGCGTTAGCCGCGCGTCGGAGCCGCCACGAAGGGCAGCAGCGCGACGTGCCGGGCACGTTTGATAGCCGTTGCCAGGCCGCGCTGGTGCTTCGCACACGTGCCGGTTCGGCGACGCGGCAAGATCTTGCCCCGGTCGGAGATGAAGCGCTGGAGGCGCTTGATGTCTTTGTAGTCGGGCGTGCCGATCTTGTCGGTGCAGAACTGGCAAACCTTGCGTCGCGGCGTATAGCGGCGGCGCGTCGCACCACCGGAAACGGTGGTTGCCGCAGAGGCAGGCGTGATGCGCCGGCGACCCTGGATCGGCTGCGGCTCGTCAAACTGCTCATCTTGCAGATTAGTATCTTCAGCCATTGTGTCACCAATTACCAATTGCCAATACCCAATTACCAATTTATCACTTGTTGGTCACTGATCATTGGTTATTGGTCATGTTTCTAAAAAGGAATATCTTCGTCGCTAAAGCCGCCCTGATCGTCGTACGTGCTGCGGCTCCCGCCACGCGGGCCACCCGCCGAGCGAGCGCCGCCGTACTGTCCTCGGTCGCTGCCAAAATCGTCGCTGGGCTCTGGTCGGCCACCAGCACGATTTTCGAGGATGATCATGTCGTTCGCGACAATCTCCGTCCGATAGCGTTTTTCACCGGATTGCGCGTCGTCCCAGGAGCGGTTTTGCAGCCGCCCTTCGATGTAGACGCGCGCGCCTTTTTGCAAAAACTCGCTACAAATCTCAGCCAATCGATTCCAGGAAACGACGGTGAACCACTCGGTTTCGTCGCGCTGGTTTCCCTCGCTGTCGCGCCACTGCCGCGAGATCGCCATACGGAACGTTGTGATCGGCACGCCCTGCTGCGTGTACCGCAGCTCGGGCTCAGTGCCCAGACGACCGATCAACATGACCTTATTCAAGTCCTTCGCCATAACCTCTTACCATGCCCAACTATGCGCTGTATACGCTGCGATGGTTTGTGCTCGCGGCTGATTGATCAGCGCTAACTACTCCTCGCTAGTTGTGAGAAGATAGCGCATGACTTGCTCAGTCAGCTTCAGGTCACGTTCGATCACGGGAAGCTGCTGTGGCTGGGCTTCGAAGCGATGGAAAACGTAGAAGCCTTCGGTCAGATCTCGACCGCCATGGCGAATCGGATAGGCCAATTTGCGGCGGCCTGAGGGAGCGATCGTCTCGCCATCCTGAATCGTCGCTCCGGCGTTCGTGATGGAGTTCTGAACCCGGTCGGCGATCGCGGTATATTCGTCATCGTTTCCCACGGTGGGATCGATGATATACATCAATTCGTACGTGCGTGCGCGCATGTGTACACCTCCTTTCTATGGATTTTAGCCCTGCGAACAAGCAACCGACGGCGCGCTGTGGTCGCCGTCGCAGAGCAGAAAGGTGTTTCATTTCCTGTGCGATTATACCAAAGGTGGGCGGTGGTAGCAAATCGGTAAAGAACAAAGGAACAAAGGAACAAAAGAACAAAGGGGAAGACAAGAACAGAGAACAAAGAACAAGCCCAAGTACCACTACTCCCCTTCTCCTGCGGCAACCGAGGCAAAGGCTTGACGAGGTTCGGGGCAAGGGGCTAGGGGATGAGGACCTGATTCTCCCTCGCTTGCCGCAACCAACGCCGAAGCCGGCGGAGGTTCGGGGCAGGGGAATGCCCGCAGGCAAGGGGTGAGGGCCTAGTCAAGAACAAAAGAACAAACGATCAGGCTGTTTTTTGTTTCCTTGTTCGTTTGTTCCTTTGTTTGCCCGTCAGGGCGCGCTCTACTCATGCCGCAGCGCCACCAGCGGATCGAGACGCGCCGCGCGGTTGGCCGGGTACAAGCCCGCAATCACGCCGATCAGCGTCGCGAAGAGCAGCGAGACCAGCGCCAGCGTCGGCGTGACCACAAAGAAGTCGCCGCGTACCGGCAGTTGCTCGCGCTCGATGTACCACAGAATCACGCGGTTGAGCAGCAGTCCCAGGCCCCAGCCCGAGATAATGCCGATCACGCCGCCCATCAGCCCGATCATGCCGGCCTCGATCATAAACATCAGCCGGATATCGCCACGTGACGCGCCGATCGCTTTGAGTGTGCCGATCTCGCGCGTACGCTCGTAGATCGACATAATCATGGTATTGACGATGCCCAGCGACGCAACCAGCAGCGCCAGGCCGCCGACCGACGAGAGCATCACGTTGATCACGGTGAAAACCTGATCCGCCAGATCCAGGATCAGCTCAAGTGACTGGACGCGAAAGCCCTCGTTGCGGATCTGTGGCACTAGCTCATTGGCCGCCGCGATCGTCGTCGCGCGGATAGTCACCGAGTCGTAGCCGTCGGTGGCCAGAATGTCGGGCCGGTTGAACCACCAGCCCTTCATCGCGGCGCGATCCGCCAGCGGCACGCGTGCGGTCGGTATCTCCTCCGACGACACACCCACGACCGTGAAGCTAAAGGTCTGGGTTTCGCCGCGCGGCGCTTGCAGCACAATCTCCACCGGCTGTCCGACCAGTCCCGCAAACTGATCGGGATTAATATCAAGATCCTCAAGCGCTCCCGCCGTGAGCACAATCTTGCCCGACTCGTCCGGCACATCGATCGTGCCGGCGAGCGCGGTAGGCGGCGTGCTAAACGGCGTTTGTCCAAGCACGCTATCCTCGCCGCTGATCGCGATTTGCTGGGTCTGTGCGCCGATCTTGAGCGCGCTCGCCACGCCCAGCGGCAGATCGACGTCGGCCACGACCTCGCGCACGTTTGGCAGCTGACGCCAGCGCTCGACATCTTCGGGCAGGATCGGATTGGTGCGCTCCGGCGCGGCGAACTGCGTGAAAAAGTTGCGCTCGCCTTCGCGCGGGCTGACAAACACGCGCTCCAGGCCGATCTGCGCGAACTGTTTGTTGATCTCGATCCGCACGCCGATGCCCAGCGAGACCATTGTTACGATCGTCAGGATGCCGACGATCACGCCAATCGAGGTCAGGATCGTGCGAACTTTGCGCCGCCCAAGGTTGGAAAGCGCCGTGCTGATCATATCGCCGAGTGTCATCGTATGGCCTCCGCTGTTGCTGTTTCCGCGCGGTAGCCGTTACGCTCGGCGGCGGTCTCGATGCGCTGAATTTTGCCGTCGAGCAGATGCACCACCCGATCGGCGTGGCTGGCGACGTTCATATCATGCGTGACGAGCACCATCGTCAGGCCTTGCGTGCGCAGCAGCTCGCCGAGCATGTTGAGAATATCTTTGCCGGTCTTCGAGTCCAGATTGCCGGTCGGCTCGTCGGCCAGCAGCAGTGCCGGGCTGTTGGCCAGTGACCGCGCGATCGCCACGCGCTGCATTTCGCCGCCGGAAAGCTCGCTGGGCTTGTGGCCGGCGCGCTTGCCCAATCCAACGCGCCCCAGCAGATCCAAAGCGCGCTCGCGGCGGGCCTTGCGATTCTGCCCGGCCAGCATCAGCGGCACCTCGACATTTTCGACGGCGCTGCGTGTCGGCAGCAGATTGAAGCTTTGGAAGATAAAGCCGATGCGGTCGCGGCGATAGCGGACCAGCCGCTTATCGCTGGCCTGGCCTAGCTCCAGATCTTCGACCCAGATCTCGCCACTGCTGGGCCGGTCCAGGCCGCCGATTAGATTGAGCAGCGTCGATTTGCCTGAGCCGGACGGCCCCACCAGCGCGACAAACTCGCCGCGCTGGATGTCGAGATCGACGCCGTTGAGCGCCATCACCGCTTCCTTGCCCATCGTGTAGCGGCGGGCCAGGCTCCGCGCTCGGATCAGGGATCTATCTTCTTGCATGTATTGTCTCCGTACTGCGCCTTAAAATTTTATCACGAATAACAACGAGGGCACGGACCTGGTCCGTGCCCTCGCGTCGTGAGCCAAGCGGCGCTGTTTACTTGAGCGACTCGGCGATCGTGGTTGCTTCTTCCGGCGTCAGCGTTCCGGCGATCACGATCGTAACGCCCTTCTCCTGCCAGCGCAGGAAGGTGCCCTGCTGCGCGCCGCTGCCGGTGATCAGGCTGGCGCTCTGGCCACGCACCTGCACCTGCTGCGTCTGCGCGCCGGCAGGCTGGCGCTCTTCGCCGGGGAAGCCGCCCTTGCTCTGCACCAGGCTAAAGTTGATTGTGCCCGAGTAGTTCTGGATCACGGTCTCGCCGCGCATGTTGAGCTGCTGCACCTCGTCGAGCTGCACGCCTGCCGGCAGGGCGTTCGGCGCGAGCACCGTGAACGAGGCTGCCTTGCGCGCGTCGTCCAGGTTGGTGGTCTGCGGTCGGGCGTTCTTGGCGATCTCGGCGGCGTTCACAACCTCGGCACCGGCGGGCGGCGTGAAGGTGAAGCGGTCATCGGCGATGTCCTGATTGAGATCCAGCGTGGTCGCCGTCGCCTCAAGCTTGCCGAGATCCTTGGCGTCGAGCAGCGCCTTGACTGGCAGATCGCTCTGCTTGTCGACCCACAGCGTGGTATCGATCACGTTGCCCAGCTGAAGCTGCTGCTGCGTTTCAGGCTTGGGCGTCAGGCGGATCTTCCAGGTATCGCGACCGGCGATCTGCTCGTTCGGGTTCTCGATCGTGACGTTCGCGCCGTCGATCAGCTGCTGTAGCGCTTCTTGCATTTGCACCATCTGCGCGGCGGGATCGGCAGCGCCGGCCTGGCCCTGCTTCAGGTCGCTGCGCTTGCCGGTGATAACTTTGTTGGCCTTGGGCGAGTACAGCCAGAAGGTCTCGCCGTCGCTGACGAACTCGGTGTTGACGACATCCTGCTCGCTGGCGCTCAGCACCTTGGCGTGCAGCTTGCCGATCGGCTTGCCGGCGGCGTCGGTCTGGCCGCTCTTTTCGGCCCAGGCCTCGACTGAGAAGGTGCCGTTGCGATCGGGCGATTGCAGCGCAACATCGGCGATCACATGAGCGGTCTGTAAATTATTGCGCGCTGTTTCCATCCGGCGCATGATCTCATCGGCTGTTACCTCGCGTGGAGCACAAGCGGCGAGCAGCAGCCCAACCATAGCCAGCAGCGAGCCAAGACGAAGCATTCGCATGGTGACATCCTTTCCGTAGATCTCCGTAGATCTTCTTTAATCATGATACGATTCTTGGCGCTGGTTATGTGTGATCGTAGAGGCTGGATGATATTAACAATTGTTACAACCGCCTGTTGTGGAGATGCGCGCTAGGCGCTTCGCCTTGATGCTTTGTTCTCTTGTTCTTTTGTCCGTTTGTTCTCAATCAGCAGCGGCAGCCGCAGCTCGATCCGGCTCGGCGGCTGATCCAGAATGCGCGCGGTGCCTGCGTGGGCCGCGACAACCTCGCGCACCAGCGCCAGGCCCTGGCCCTGGCCATTGGTGGTGCTAAAGCCTCGCTGCCAGACCTGATCGCGAATCTGTGGCGGGATGCCGGGACCGCCGTCCTCCACTTCGATTCGCGCTATCGCACGCTCGACACAAGCTCTCAGCGCGACGCTGCCGCCGGGCGGCGTCCAGGTCAGCGCGTTGTCGAGCAGATTCAGCAGCGCCTGCTTGAGCCGGTCGCGATCGCCCAGGATTGCGAGGCCTGGCTCGGTGGTCGCTGTGAGCGCAACGCCGGCCCGCTCGGCGCGTGGCTGCATGATGCGTCCAGCCTCGGCTACCAGCTCGCTTAGATCGATCGGCTGGCGGCGGCGCAGTGGTACCGGTGTGGAGTCGCGTGGCTGTAATAGCTCGTCGACGAGCCGTTGGAGCCGCGCCGCCTCGGTCTGGATGATCTGAAGATCCGCGCGCTGATCCGGGCTGGCGTCGTCCTCCAAATTCTCGGCGGTGCCAAGGATCGCGGTTAGTGGCGTGCGCAACTCATGCGAGATCGCGCGGTAAAACTCCTGGCGGGCATTGGCTAACCGCTCGACCTCAGCCAGTCGCGTTTGTAGCTCGTCGGCCATGGTGTTGAGCCGCGCCGCCAGCTGCCCGATCTCGTCGTCGCTGCGGTCGGCGGAGCGCGCGGTGGTATCGCCGCCGGCAATTGTGGTCGCCACACGACCCAGATCGCGCAGTGGACGCACGAGGCTACTGGCTAGCAGATGTCCGGCCAGGCCCGCGACGGCCAGCGCAAAGGCCGCGCTCGGGATCAGTGCGATCAGCAGCAGGCCGAGCAGCGCTCGATCGCGGGTCACGGTCTGCGACAGCTCAACCACGCCAATTGTCTGCTCGTCACGCATGATTGGATAGGCGACAAAGCGGCGATTGTGCTCAAGCGCAAACGGCTGGATCGGCAGTGGGCTGGTTAGCAGCGGCACGGCGGCGCGCGACGGAAAGTTGCCTAGATCGCGGCTGGCGAACAGCACCGAGCCGTTGGGTGCCAGTACGCGCACAGTCGTGTCGGGCGGCGGGTTGAAGCGCTGCACCAGCGTCGGCGCGACCGCCGCGAGTGTGGTGGAGTCGCCGGCCAGCTCGGAGGCGTAGACCG
This sequence comes from Chloroflexota bacterium, assembly GCA_019240175.1. GTDB lineage: Bacteria > Chloroflexota > Chloroflexia > Chloroflexales > Kallotenuaceae > LB3-1. Next base: position 7,933 of record JAFAYS010000532.1, read on the forward strand.
CATAGACCTGCGCCTGGGCGGTCAGGCTGCTGATCATCTCGGCGCGCTGGCCACGCTGCACCAGAATGATCAGCGCCACGCCGAGCAGAAATAGTCCGCCCAGCGTGACCAGCACGTGCGATAGCGTAAGCCGAGTTTTGAGTGAGCGGCGACGCATGACGTCAGCTTGTGGGTGAGGACGGCGAAGACGCGCTTCGCCGTCGGATCGTTTAGGCGGCGGTGAAAAGATCGGCGGCCAGCGCCTGATCGACGGCGGCGGCAACCTGCGCATCGGTCAGCGTGTAGATCGCCGCATAGACTGTCAGCTCGGCCTGGCTGATCGGCGCGGTGAGCGTGCCCGACCAGCGCGGCGTATCGCCGGCGGTAGTGATCGAGCCGTAGCTGGTCTCGGCACCGCTGCTGATCAAAATCTTGATGTGCCCAACCCAGTCGGCGCTTTCCTGCAACAGCGCGTCGATGCTCCGCAGCAGCGTCTCGATCCCCTGGCGAACCTCGGCGGGCGGCTGGGGCGTTTCCCAGCTCTGCGTGCGGCGGCGGGCGGCGGTTCCTGCTTTTAGCATTGCGTGATCGCCTCCAGCTCACTCAGCACGCGCGCTCCGGCGTCCGGCTGATGCAGCACAATCGGCAGAATCGCTACGTCGGGCCGCACCTCGCGCAGGGTGCCGGCGACCGAATCGAGCTGCGTCTCGGCCACGGCATCCGGCTTGGTCAGCAGCACCACATCGGCGCGCTCGATTTGCCAGCGCAGCAGATAGCCCAGCCCACCTACATCCGGCCACAGCTTGTTGAAGCGCACCGCGTCGATCAATGCCACCAGCGACCACTGCGTGTCAGGAATCTCCTCGTCCTCGATCGTGTTGGCCAGCTCGTCGGGATGCGCCACGCCGCTGGCCTCGACCAGCACCCAGGTCGGCTGGTAGAGGCTGTCGAGCAGCCGCACCGTGTGGCCGAGATTGCTCTGAATATCGCAGCAGATACACGTATCGCTGATCTCGCGCACGCCCAGCCCCTGCGACTCTAGATACGGCCCGTCCACGCCGATCGCGCCGCGCTCATTCTCGACGATCGCCACGCGCTCGCCGCGCTCGCCGAGCGCCCGCGCGACCGCCAGGATCGCCGAGGTTTTGCCGCTGCCTAGAAAACCGGTAAAAGCAATACATCGCATGAAGATCGTTCCTTGCCACCTCAATCAAAGGATCACAGACATTCTAGCACAGCCGAATCGAACGACAGCTCAGGTCAACGGCTTGAGATTGGCCTCGATCTCGGCGCGATGCGGCTCAAGGAACGGCGGCAGCGACAGATGCTCGCCCAGCTCTGCCAGCGGCTCGTCGGCGGTAAAGCCGGGGCCGTCGGTCGCTAGCTCGAAGAGCACGCCGTTGGGCTCGCGGAAGTAGATGCTGCGGAAGTAGAAGCGATCGATCTCGCCGCTGGTGCGAATGCCGAGCGAGGTCAGATGGCGCATCCACTCGTGGTATTGATCTTCGGTCGGTACGCGAAACGCCACGTGATGCACGCCGCCCGCGCCCTGCTGTCCAAACGGCAGATCGGGACGAACCGCGACATGTAGCTCGGCAGCCGCCCCGCCCGCGCCCATCTCGAAGACATGCACGGTATGCTGCGGGCTTTCGGGATCGGCGTAGGTCCGCGCCTCACGCATATTCATCACGCGTGTCAGCACGGTTGCCGTCCGGCTTAGCTCGCGCACCGTCATCGTGATCGGCCCCAGACCTCGGATCTGATGCTCTACGGGTATCGGACTGCGATCCCAGGGATGCGCCTCGCCCCGGCCCTCGTCGTCAACCAGCGTGAGGCGCTGGCCCTCGAAGTCTTCGAAGTCGAGCAGCGCGCGTCCATCGCGCTCGGTGATCTCACCGCGCTTGACGCCCTGCGCGCTCAAATGCTCGGCCCACCACTCCAAACTCGCCGCGCTACCGACACGCAAGCCGGTGCGGCTGATGCTCTGGCTGCCGCGTCGCTCGTGGGGCACCTGGGGCCAATCGAAGAAGGTCAGATCGCTGCCGGGGCTGGCCAGCGCGTCGGCGTAGAACAGGTGATAGGCGCTGACATCGTCCTGGTTGACGGTTTTCTTGACCAGCCGCATGCCCAGCGTGTGCGTGTAGAACGCCAGGTTCTCGCGCGCATGAGCGGTGACGGCTGTCAGATGGTGGATTCCGGTAAGCTCTAGATCCATATGATCACTCCTGGCCTTGATCGGCACATCACATCTGCTGATCAGTATACACGTGATCGCTGTGTGGTGGTGTAGGCTGGCCCTGCGGGCAAACAAGGGAACAAATGAACAAGGGAACAAAGGTTTTGATAACATCATTTTGTTCTTTTGTTTCTTTGTTCTTTTGTTCTTCCGGTTCTAGGTTCTTCCGTTATAATAGGCGCACCGCGCAAGGAGTAAGCACTATGATTTTGCAAATGCTCGGTTTGCTGCTGATAGGATATCTGATCGGCTCGATCCCTTTCAGCTTCTTGGTCGCCAAAGCGAGAGGCATCGACCTGCGCACGGTCGGCAGCGGCAACACCGGTGCGTCGAACGTGTGGCGAACGCTGGGCTTTCGCTATTTTGTTGTCGCGCTGATCCTGGATATTTTCAAGGGCTGGCTGCCGGCGTTTCTGGCGCACACGGTTTTCCAGACTCCGGCGATCGTGACGATCCTGGTGGGCATATGTGCCGTGATCGGTCATGTGTACCCGATCTTTCTGCGCTTCAAGGGCGGCAAGGCGGTGGCCACAACCGGCGGCGTGATCCTGGGCTTCGCGCCGGTGCTCACGGCGCTAGCCGCCGTCGTCTGGACGATCGTCTACAAGCTATCGGGCTATCCTTCGGTGGCCTCCATGGTCGACGTGGTCGTGATCGCGCTCACCGGCACGGCGATGGCCTACATGGGCTGGCTCGATCCGGTCTACGCCGCGTTCATCTGGGTGGCCGTCGTGTATGTTTTCTACCTGCATCGCGCCAATATCCAGCGGCTGATGCGCGGCCAGGAGCACGGCATCGGGCAAAAGAACCAGCGCACCTAGCGAAGTGTTCGACGGGCGAATTGCCGCAAGACGTTCTGATGAGGATCTATGCCATTTGAACTCAAAAGCCCTGCCGGACGGATGGTCCTTGAAGATACGAATCAGATCCGCTTTGAGCGCGGCGCGCAGACGGTAGTCCAGACAGCTACCTTCCCGATCTTTGGCCATGCCTATGGCGTGGATCTGCCCGTGACCTCGATCGTGAGCGTGGAGCAGCGCGATGCCGGGCTGCTGGTCGAGTTTGCCACCAGCGCGCCGAACCTGAAACTGCTGCTGGAAGTTGAGCGCACAGATACTGGCTTTCGCCTGCTGCTGACTGGCCCGGCTGCGCTGCCGGCGGTCGGTATCAGTTGGCTGCTGCGTCCGGGTGGGCCGTGGTATGGTCAGGGGGAGCGGGTGGTCCAGACGTGGCCGCTGGATCGGCAGCAGGTGATCTCCGAGCCGCTGATGCCCTACGATCATGCAGCGGACGGCACGCTCAACATCGTGACGCCGCTCTGGCTCAGCGCGACCGGTGCGGCGATCCTGGTCGAAGAAAGCGCCGGCGATTTTCACGCAACGCTCGACCGCAGCGGCGATGGTTTGCTACGGATTGTGGCGCAAGCGCCTCAGGTTCCGTTTGGTGTGGGCTTTGATGCGCCGGTGGTAGCGCAGGGCACGCGTCTGGCCGTGGATGTGCTGCTGGCCGACTCGCTGCCTGACGCCTTTGCGCTGGCGCTGCGCTTTCTGGGCCATCCTACCAGCGCGCCGCCCGAAGAGCTATTCGCCAAGCCGATCTGGACCACCTGGGCGCAGTACAAAATGGCGATCAACCAAGAAGATACGCTGCGTTTCGCCGAGGCGATCATTGAGCATGAGTATCCGCGCTCGGTGCTGGAGATCGACGACCGCTGGCAGGCGCACTACGGCGCGTGTGAGTTCGATTCGTTCAAGTTTCCCGATCCCAAGGCGATGATCGACAAGCTGCACGAGCAGGGCTTCAAAGTCACGCTGTGGGTGCCGCCGTTTTTCGAGCCCGGCAGCGCCTCGTTTGTTGAGGCCGCCGAGCATGGCTATCTCGTGCGCCATCCCGCGACCGATGCGCCGTATCTGACGCGCTGGTGGCAGGGCTACGGCGGCATGCTGGATGTCAGCAGTCACGCCGCGCTCGACTGGTGGCTGCGCCAGCTCAAGCGGTTGCAGAGCGAGTATGGCGTCGACGGCTTCAAGTTCG
>JAFAYS010000616.1 GCA_019240175.1 Chloroflexota bacterium
CGTCAGGCGTCAATCACGTTGTCCAGGATCAGGGCTCCAATCTACGCAGACAGATCCGAGCACCGCTGCACGTGGCGCTCATGCGGTCGTCGGCTCTAGCTTCCCCATAGCGTCGAACGAATAAGTGTGCCAGGCTCCAGGTTGCTAAATCCGGCGATATTGCCGTGGTCGTTAATGGCGTGTGCGCCGCTGTTGCCCGTGCCAAGTGACCCCAGCAGGACGACCGGGCCGTTTGCGTGGCAGAACGCTGCGACCCAGTGCTCTTCGTCCTTTTCCCACTCGCCCGCAATCTGGCCGCGATTGTTGATCGCAGCTGCGGTGTTGAGGTCGCAGCCACGGGTCAGCAGATCGACCAGGCCGGTCTCGGGCGTCCACAGGAAGGAATACCGCCGGCCTGTGGGCTCGAAGGCCCAGCCGACGACATGACCGCTATCGTTGATCGAGAAGGGAATCGTCTCCTGGTCTTCCGGCGTGCCCAGGTCTTGCATGCCGGTCGCGGCGCTCCAGATGAACCCGTGCTTCTTGCCGCTCTCGGTCTCACTATAGCCGACGACCTGCCCATTGTTGTTAATGTCGTAGGCCGCGCTGGTCGGGCCGCCGAGGGTTCCCAGCGCACGCATGCCGGTTTCCGCATCCCAGATGAATGCCTCATCACGACCAGTCATCCAGCTGTTTCCCACCACCTGCCCGTGATTGTTGATGCTCTTCGCGGAGCTGCCAGGACCGCCGGGTGTTCCAAGATCTTGTATGCCTTCCTCTGGCGTCCAGAGAAATGCGCGCGTTGGACCTGTGCTTGGCCTCATATAGCCGACCACATGCCCCTGATCATTGATCCCTTGGGCTTCACTTCTGCTGCCAGCCGGCCCAATATCCTGAAAACCCTGGCCTGGCGTCCAGATGAAGGCGTGTAGGACATCTGTTGGATCGAAAAGAGTTCCGGCAACTTGATTCTGGTTATTGACGGCAAAGGCCATCGAATCGGTTTCTGGTGTGACATCGGTGGTGCGCAGTTGGGTCAGTAGTGGTAGCCAGATCTGATCGAGGATGGTATGCGCTTGGGCCAGCGCAGGCGCGGTGAGCGCGACCGTCAGCGCGAGGATCAGCGCCAGAGATGCGATCGGACGTGGGATGTGCATAAGCTTGCTCCTATCTGAGTGGGAAGCGCAGGGAGTCTATGCGTAGCGCCTGTGTTATCAGGAGCTGTACGGGCGCGGGAAAAAGGGCTACAGCAACATGTGGCCAAGGCGCTAATCCGTGCCCCACAGCGTTGCATGGTTATATCCCTGCTCGTGCAGAGTCGCGCCGACAACATTGCCGTGATCGTTGATGTCGGTGGCGTAGCTGCGCACCTCAGAGGCCGTGCCCAGGCTGTTGATCGGGCCGTCGGGCTGGCAGAAGGCGGCGGTAAAGCTACCGCGTCCGTTCAGCCAATCGCCGGCGATCTGGCCGCGGTTATTGATCGAGCTAATGCCGGTGAGGTAGCAGCCGCGCGTGACGAGATCGACCGCGCCGGTCGTGGTGCTCCAATAAAACCAGTGATCGTGGCCCTGGTCGTCGATGCGCTGGCCGATCACTTCACCGCGATCGTTGATTGACACGGCGCTGCTCCACTCGCCTTGCGGCGTGCTCAACTCCTGCATGCCGGTCGCTTCAGTCCAGATAAACGCGCGCGGTGTGCCGTTGGTAGCCTCGCTAGAGCCAACCACCTGTCCGTCGTTGTTGATATCGTAGGCGATGCTCCTGCGCCCGCCCAGCGTTCCCAGCGAGCGCATGCCGGCCTGTGGCTCCCAGATGAAGGCCGCATGACCACCGGCGACCGTCGCAAAGCCGACAACCTGATCCTGATCATTGATGCCAAAGGCTTCAGAATAATCTTCGCCCAGTGTCCCGAGATTTTGCGCTCCTTGCTCCGGTGTCCAGAAAAATGCCTCCGTTCGATTACTGGTATCACGCAGCGAGCCGGCCACATGCCCGTGATTGTTGATCGCGTTACCTGCCCCGTACTCGTCATCATTTCCGATCTGCTGCATCCCGCTAGCCGGCGACCAGACAAACGGGTGCCCTTCATTCGCCGCGTTCACACTGCTGCCGGTGACTTGGTTCTGGTTGTTGAGCGCATAGGCAACACTTGTGCGTCCACCCAGCGTGCCAAGATCCGTGCTGCGCTGCTGAGGCACCAGCGGCAGCCAGATCTGTGTTTCTTCGGTGGACGATTGCGCGAGGGTGGATGTGGTTAGGGCTGCGGTGAGGGCCAGGGTGAGCGCCCATAGGTTGATCGGTCGTCGGGGGAACATGGCCATTCTCCTGCGTAGACGAGTGGCTTCTCAGGCGAGGAAACAAGCAACGTTGGTCGACCAAGCAGAGGACGATCGCCAAGCGCAGAAGGTTCCTAAGGTTAGCAGAATCAAAGCGCGCCGGACTGCTGCCAGTCCGGCGCGCTGGGATATCGAACTACTATTGAACGAAGAAGCTCAGCTCCTGGCTGCGGGCGTTGCCGGCACGGTCCTGCACCACAATCAGCACGCGATGCTGGCCGGGAGTCAGCGTCAGCGTTTCGCCGTTCTGCACCGGGCGGGCGCTGGCCGTGTCGGGATCGAGCGTGGCCGACTCAAGCAGCACGCCCGCGCCCTGATCGGCGGCCTGCCAGCGCACGGTTACAGTGCCGCTCTGTGACGCAACTGCCGGCGGCTGCTCAACCGTCAGCTCGGGCGCACTGGCGTCGGCGCTGGCGTTAGCGTCCAGCACTGCCGAGGCCTGCACGCTGCGCTCAAACACGCCGTCGCCGTCGGCATCGATCTGTAGCGCCGGCCAGCCCTGCACCGCCGCCGCACGACCAACGCCCTGCTGCATCGCCAGCTGCGCGCGGCCTTTCGCGCCGAGCAGCACGCCGAGATACACAGCGGTGCGATCGACGCGGCCATTGCCCAGCACGCGCACCTTGAGATCGACGCTGCCCTCGCGCTCGGCGGCCAGGCTCAGGGTGTAGGGCCGATCCTGCTTAGTCGCGACAAACTCACTTTCGGGCAGCCGCTCGTAGCGCGTTTCGGGAACGCCGGGCTTGGCCTCGCTCTCGCCGGGCTTACGTCCGGTGCTGCGGCCTTCGGCGTCGCTGATCTGGAGCGCCACCGGGCCGAGCGCGCTGATCCAGGTGCCGCTTACCTGCTGCACCGGCGCGCGGTTAGGCTTGCCGGTTGTCTGGGTGGCCATTGCAGAGGCCGACATCGGGATGGTGCCGCGCAGTAGATCGCCGATCCAGGGCAGCACATTGCCGTCGCCGGTAGCAACGCCCAGTACATAATCGCGCTGCACCATCGCGGCGTGTTCGCGCTCGACATACCAGCGCTGCGCGCCGCTGTTGATCAGCAGATTCTGCCAGGGATCGCCCATGGCCGCCGACATCGTCGACACGGTGCCGTCGCCGTCGACCGGCGTTTCGTCGCGCTTCGGGCAAGGCTTGTAGCCGGTCCAGGTCAGGCACGAGCCGGTGTACTCGCGCATCTGGCCGAGCGTGCTCTGGCCCTGGCCCACCAGCGCGGCCCAGCGGACGCCGTTCACGCCACCGTTGCGCTGGCCGTCGATGCCCGTATGATACGACTCGGCCATGTTGAGCACGGTGCTGTTCTTGCCGGTGTTGAGCAGCAGTTGTTTAACGGCACTGTAGCTGAGCACGCCGCCCGCCGTGCCGTTGCCGTCGACGTCGCGGTCTTCGATGTAGGGCCGCAGCTTTGCCGAACTGCTGTTGTTATAGTAGGTGTAGTAGGTGCTCGACGGCAGCAGCTGCATCGCGCCGGGCATGTTCTGCACAACATCCTTGATCTCGTCCGGGTTGAGCCCGATGCCCAGGAACGACGGGCCGAACTGATCGCCGTACATCAGCGTTTTGAGGAACTTCACCGAGCCGAGCTGCGGCGATCCCAGCGTGATCAGTTGGTCGATGCGAGCCGCGCGCGCCGGATCAGAGATGTAGGAGCGACTGACCATGCCGCCCATTGAGTGCGCCACCAGATCCGCGCGGCGAATGGTCCAGGTGGCGGGATCGGTGCGTCCGCCGTTGCTTGCGACCAGCGCGCGGGTGACCATTGCGTCCAGTTGGCTGGTAACGGTGCGGATGTCGCGCCGCCAGTCGTAGGGAAAGATCCACAGATCGACGTTGCGGACGTAGCCCTGGCCTTCGAGATAGCCGATCAGATCGTCGTAGGCTGAGTGGTAGATGTCGCTGGCCTTGAGCGCGGGCGCGACCGGCGTTACGCCGTCGGCGCGCATCTTGAGCGCGTCGAAGTAGTCGTCGTCGCCGGAGAAGATGGCCTCCGAGGTGTTGACCCACACCTTTTCGTTCGCGCCGTAATCGTGGGTGTAGGTGCCGCCATGGCCGTTGTCCACGCTCAGGCGGAAGGCCGCAGTGGTGGTGAATTCCGATCCGGCCACGCCGGGAATAACGATCACCGGCTCGCGGCCTGTGGCAGCATACGCGGGCTGATCGAAGAAGGGAGCCAACAGGCCGGCGATAAGCGCGCACACGCTCATGAACGACAACATTGTCCGCTGCGTCCGAAATCTCATGGAGCTTGCATCCTTGACTAGGCTAACGACGATTGTGGCAACGGCCACAGGGCTGGACGATCTGGGGTCGAACAAAGATGAATGTATTGTAATTGTAAAAGAGTTGTCAAGATGCTGCTACGGGTCCTGATCGCGCAGTGATGCTTGGCCGGACGGTTTGAACACCCCGCTGCAAGCCTCGGGAAAGTGGAGCTGCTGGGGATGAGCGGCATTAGCGCTGACGAACACCATAATGATCGAGCGATTCGCCGTTGGCTAGGGTTAGGCGCAGGCATGCTTCTACCGCATCTAAGATCGACTCTACTTCTAGGGAGCGCACGATGACGAGGCCAGGCGAGATAAAGGACTTGAGGTTATCGCGCTGCATAACATGCAGAATATTCTCGGGAGTGCAGGCTGTAAAAGCGTAATTAGGCCCGTTTTTCAGCCGAACGAAAAAATCCTCATTGTCCTGTGTGAGCGGAATCTCCATGCTTGTCGAAGGCAACATGCCGTCGAGGGATCTGTTAGGCAGCCAGATCTCGCTAACGAATGTCTTAGTATGGACATATTGGGGCGGACCCATCTGTATTTTCATCCAATTTCCCGCCTACTGATACCGTATCGCAGGGTAAGCCGATTTTCGGTGTATCTTCGTTCCAGCTCTGGGCGCGTCTTGTCGATGTTTTTTTGGAGAACGGGCCGATCGACAAAGTAAGCTCACTCAGCTGAGCGTATCTCGGAAATGATAGCGAATAACGATAATTATATATTGAAAAACGATAA
>JAFAYS010000619.1 GCA_019240175.1 Chloroflexota bacterium
GCATACTGGCTGGCGCTGGAAGGCCTGGGCCTGGAGCCGGCGGAAACATTGTTCATTGATGACAAGCCGCGCAACATTGTCGCCGCCGAGGCGCTCGGCATTCCCTCGATCCTCTTCACCGACGCTCCCGCGTTGGAAGCTGAGCTACAGCAGCGCGGGCTATTGACGTAATGCGCGAAGTTTTTGTACAAGATCGCTGTGGGCGGGAGGCGCTGTGAGGCCGCTGCGGATCGCCATGCTCGCGCCGTTTGGCATTCGGCCCAAAGGCACGCTGAGCGCGCGGATGCTGCCGCTGGCCCGTGAGCTGTGTTTGCGCGACCATCGTGTGGAGATCGTCGCGCCGTCGTATCTCAACCCCGAGGACGCAGCGACCACCTCGGCGATCGACGGTGTGACGGTGACGCATGTGCGCCTGCCACGGCTGCCGGAGCCGGCTGGGACGCTAGAAACTGCCGGGCTGCTGCTGCGCGCCGCCCTTCAAAATCAGCCGGATCTGCTGCATCTTTTCAAGCCTAAAGGCTACGGCGGTATCGCGGCAATGCTGGCTCGGCGGCTGCATCCCGATCTGCCGCTGATCGTGGACACGGATGATTGGGAGGGCTGGGGCGGCTGGAACGATCTTGCGCCCTACTCAGGTACCATGAAGCACGTCTTTGCCTGGCAGGAGCGCTCGCTACCGCGGCTGGCCAGCGCCGTCACCGTGGCCTCGCGGACGCTTGAGACGCAGGTGTGGGGCTTTGGCGTGCGCACCGATCGCGTCTGCTACATTCCCAACGGCGTGGCCGCGCAGCCGCCGGCGCTGCCCGATCGAGAGCAGGCGCGACGCCAGCTTGGCCTTGGCGCAGAGCCGATCGTGCTGCTGTACACGCGCTTCTGGGAATATCCGCTGCGCGACGTGCTGGCGGTGCTACACGGCTTGCGCTCACGTCGGCCTGAGGCGCGGCTGCTGGTGCTGGGCAGCGGTGAGCGCGGCGAAGAGCACGAGCTGGATCGGCTGGCGCGGCGGGCGGGCGTTGCGGCGCAGCTCGATCAGCGCGGCTGGGCCGACCAGCCGACGATCGAGGCGGCTTTTGCGGCGGCGGATGTTGCGCTTGCGCCCTTCGCTGATACGCTGATGAACCGCGCTAAAGGCATGGCCAAGCTGCTTCAGCTGCTGCATGCCGGCGTGCCCGTGGTGGCGAGTCGGGTTGGCCAGGCGCGGGAATATATCGTTGAGGGGCGAACCGGCGTGCTGGTGCCGCCCGGCGACGAGGGCGCGTTGGCACAGTCGACGCTCGATCTGCTGGCCGATCCGCAGCATGCCCGACGATTGGGCGCGGCAGGTCAGCGCTACGTGCGCGAGCAATTCACCTGGTCGCTGCTGGCTGAGTGGCTGGAATCTGTGTACGCTGCGGCGCTCAAATAATCCCGATCGTGCGAATCCGCTGTACAACTCCGAATTGTGCGTTACTATTACGGCGATAACATAAGCTTAGAGGATAACAATCATGGCTGTTGGTTCTCATCCCGCTACTGCATATCAGCGCGATGTGCTGCCGGGCTATCCCGATATTAGCGTTGTTGTGCCGATCTACAACGAGGAAGAAAATATTCAACGCTTGTACGAGCGGCTGACCGATGCGCTGAGCAAGCTGGATCTAGAGTATGAGATTATTGCGGTCGATGATGGCAGCCGCGACCGGAGCTTTGTGCTGCTGCGCGAGCTAGCCGCCGTCGATCAGCATTTGCGCGTGGTGCGCTTTCGGCGCAATTTCGGCCAGACCGCCGCGTTTGTCGCCGGCTTCGAGCGGGCACGCGGCGATGTTGTGCTGACGATCGACGCCGACTTGCAGAACGATCCGGCGGACATCGGCAAGCTGCTGCAAAAGGTCGACGAGGGCTTCGACGTGGTCAGTGGCTGGCGGATTCAGCGCCAGGATCGTTTTTTGAGCCGTCGCCTGCCGTCGATTCTGGCTAATCGGCTGATCTCCAAAGTGACCGGGCTTGCGCTCCACGACTACGGCTGCTCGCTCAAGGCGTATCGCCGCGAGGTCGTGCAAGATCTTCAGC
>JAFAYS010000644.1 GCA_019240175.1 Chloroflexota bacterium
CGGACCCGCGCCATCTCCGCCGCCTGCCGCATCGGAAACTACCGAGGAGCCAGCGGCTGTGGCCAGCACTGCCGAGACCGACGACGAGCTGGCGGCGCTGCTGGCCCAGCTGGCAGCCATGTCGATCGAAGAGCTAAGCAGCTAACCACCAACTACCGATCGAGGCCGTTATCTTCGCGGATAGTGTGTCTCGCTACATAATCGAGGTGCCGAGGCGCACATGAGCGATGCTTTAAATCAACTGATAGCTACCTTGTCGGCGGAAAAACGCGCGATCCTCTTCGAGCGCCTGCGACCCGCGCCGGAGCCGATCGCGATCGTCGGTATGAGCTGCCGCTTTCCCGGCGGCGTCAACACGCCCGAGGAATTCTGGGATCTGCTGAGTCAGGGCGGTGAAGGAATCGTGGATGTGCCGCCCGAGCGCTGGGATAGCTACGCTTTCTACGATCCGTCGCCGGACGCGCCAGGCAAGATGTATGTGCGCCACGGCGGCTTTCTGCGCGATCTGCCGGCATTCGACGCGCACTTCTTCGGCATCTCCCCGCGTGAGGCGCAGCGCATGGACCCGCAGCAGCGCTTGTTGCTGGAAGTGACCTGGGAGGCGCTTGAGCGCGCGGGGCAGCGCATCGACGGGCTGGCGGGCAGCCGCACCGGCGTGTTCATCGGCATCATCGCCGGACAGTACGATCAATTGCAGGCCAGTCGCGGCGACGCCTCGTACATGGACGATCCGTACTTCAGCCTGGGCAGCTCGTCCAGCGTGGCGTCGGGCCGCATCGCCTTTTTGCTGGATCTGCAAGGGCCGAACATGGCGATCGACACGGCCTGCTCCTCGTCGCTGGTGGCGCTGCACATGGCCTGCCAGAGCCTGCGCTCCGGCGAGTCGACCATGGCGCTGGTCGGCGGTGTCAACGCGATCACGCTGCCCGAAACGATGGTCAACGCTTGCAAGATGCGTATGCTGGCCGCCGACGGCGTGTGCAAAACCTTTGACGCGCGCGCCGATGGCTTTGTGGCCGGCGAGGGCTGCGGCATGATCGTGCTCAAGCGGCTCAGCGACGCAACCCGCGATGGCGATCCGATCCTGGCGATCGTGCGTGGCTCGGCAGTCAACGAGGACGGACGCAGCACCAATCTGACCGCGCCCAACGGACTGTCGCAGCAGGCTGTGTTGCGCCAGGCGCTGGCCGATGCCCGCGTCGATCCCGCCACGATCGGCTACGTCGAGGCGCATGGCTCCGGCACTGCACTCGGCGATCCGATCGAGGTCGAGGCGCTGGGCACGGTCTATGGCCAGGCGCGCCCCGCCGACCAGCCGCTGCCGATCGGCGCGGTCAAAACCAACATCGGACATCTGGCTGCTGCCGCCGGTATCGCCGGGCTGATCAAAACGGTGCTGATGCTACAGCAGGGCCAGATCCCGCCGACGCTCAACCTGATCGAGCCCAATCCCTACATCGCCTGGGACGAGGTGCGCATCGTAGTGCCGACCGCGCTCACCGACTGGCCCGCGCAAAGCCCACGCCGCGCGGGAGTCAGCGCATTTGGCTGGGCCGGCACCAACGCACATGTGATCCTTGAAGCAGCGCCTGAGCTGCCCGCGCGATCCGCCGCAACCAAACCAAGCTGGCAGCTGCTGCCGCTCGCGACCAAAACGCCGCTGGCGCTGGATCGGCTGAGCGAGCGGCTGGCGACGTTTCTGCGCGAACATCCCACGCTGGATCTGGCCGATGTCGCCGCGACGCTTCAGAGTGGACGCAGCAGCTTTAGCCAGCGCCGCGCCGTGATCTGCCGCGACCGCGAGGACGCGCTGGCCGTGCTTGAGCAGCGCGACGCGACGCGGATTGCCGACGGCAGCCCGCGCGTCGCGGCCAACGTCGCGCTGATGTTTCCCGGCATGGGCGACAATTATCTCGGCATGGGCGCTGATCTGTACGGGCACGAGCCGCTGTTCCGCGCGCACGTCGATCGCTGCTGCGAGCTGCTGATGCCGCTGCTTGGCCGCGATCTGCGCGATCTGCTGTATCCGCAACGTCATCAGCCGGAAAGCGCGGCCACGCCGGCCCAGCCGCCGAAGCTCGATCTGCGCCAGATGCTGGGCCGCGCCGGCAACGATCAGCCGCCGCACGAGCTACAGCGCACGATCTGGGCACATCCCGCGCTGTTTGTGATCGAGTACGCGCTGGCGCAGCTGCTGCTGAGCTGGGGCTTAAAGCCGCAGGCGCTGATCGGCTACAGCCTTGGCGAATATGTCGCGGCCTGTCTGGCAGACGTTTTCTCCCTGGAAGACGCGCTGAAATTGGTCGCCGTACGCGCGCGCATGATCGACGAGCTGCCTTCGGGCGCGATGCTGGCGGTTGTGCTGCCCGAAGATCAGCTTAAGCCGCTCTTAGACCCAGAGCTATCGATCGCCGCGATCAACGGACCGGCGCTGACGGTCGCCGCAGGACCACACGCCGCAATCGAGCGCTTGGAACAGCGGCTGAACGAGCAGGGTATTTCTAGCCGCCGCCTGGCTACCACGCACGCCTTCCACTCGGCGATGATGGAGCGGCTCCAAGCGCCGCTGCACGATCTGCTCAGCGGCATTCAGCTGCACCCGCCGACGATCCCGTATCTGTCGAATGTCAGCGGCACCTGGATCACGCCCGCGCAGGCCACCGATCCGGCCTACTGGTCGCGGCATCTGTGCAGCCCCGTGCGCTTCAGCGATGGCCTGGCCGCGCTGCACCAGGCGGGCAGCAACATCTTGCTTGAGGTCGGGCCGGGCCAAAGTTTGAGCAGCATCGCCGCGCAGCAGGGCATCACCGATCAGACGATCTGCCCATCACTGCCGGCAGCCTACGATGGACGCAGCGATCGCGAGCGGCTGCTGTACGCCGTTGGCCAACTATGGACCAGCGGCGTCACGATCGACTGGGCCAAACTTCAGGCCGGACAGAGCGCCCGTCGCGTCGCGCTGCCGACCTATCCGTTTGAGCACCAGCACTACTGGATCGACTCGGTCGCGCCGATCCGGCCCAAGACCGCGCCGCAAATCCGAGCGGGCAAGCAGGCGCTCAAAGACTGGTTCTACGCGCCGGTCTGGCAGCAATCGCTGGCGGCGACGCAACCGACGACGACTGCACA
>JAFAYS010000208.1 GCA_019240175.1 Chloroflexota bacterium
GGACCCAGCAGCGGCACGCGGCCCACAATATCGACCAGGCGCGGCCCAGACGTAGAACTGATGTAGGTCAGCTTGACCTCGTCCAGCGACGGCGAGGCGCTCTGTGTAGTGAGCTCGACGCGGTATTGAAGCCAGCTGGTGAAGAGCGGGAATGTTACCACCTGCGATAGATCGCGACCCTGCTGCTGCGCCACAGCCTGCGCGGCGCGCCACTCGTCCCAGGTCTGGCCGTCGGTGCTGGATCGCACTTGCAGCGTCAGCCCTTGATCTGCCCCAACATTGGCGCTCCACTCCACCAGGCCCGCATTAAAGCCAAAGGGCGCTTGGAGCGGCGCTGAAACGTACTCGCCGCTGGTCTGGCCGTCCTGGAGCCGGAGCACGCTACCGTCGACAAAGGTATTAGTAAAGCTACCGGGCAGCCAATCGTTGACCTCGCTGTGTGTCCAGGAGCCGGTTTGCACAGGCGGCGCTTGGCGAGCAGGCGCGGCGAAGGCAGTCAGCGGCAGCAGCACGAGCAACACAGGCAGCAGACGGCGCATACAGCATATCCTCCAAATCGACATGCGCCGGCGTGGGCGCACACACGTTTCAACGGTCTGATGGGAGAAAGGGGCGCACACAGTACGCCCCTATCGAGTAGGTTACCAGATTTTGTGGAGCCCTAGACTCCCGTCGATCAGGCTTACTCGCCTTTGAGCGCCTCGATCGTGTAGTCGTTGTCGGAGTCCCAGAGCGCCCAGCCACTAACACCGTTCGCGCGATTCTTCTCGGCTGCGTCGATCTGATCCCGGACTTCCTTCGCACCATAGCGCACGATGTACTGATCCGGCACCCAGATCAGCGTGAAGTCTTGGAGCCATGGCCGAGCTTTGGCGCGGCTGGCCTCACCGATCAGCTGATCCTTAACCTTCTGCATCGAGAAGTCGACGATCTCGAAGGGATGTGCGCCCGGATTCTCGAAGCCGAGCTCGCCAAAGACGAAATGCGACGGATAGACCATCGGGTACACGTAGTCGGCGTACTTGCCCATGATCTGCAAGTTCTGGCCGATGTTGGGCTGCGGCTTCCAGGCCACATAGCCGAACACGTCCACGCCGAAGTACGCGCCCGCGCCGTTGATCTGCTTCTGCGCGCGCTCCATGAACCGCCCGACGGTGTTGAACATCTCGTCGGGATTGTTGCGCCAGTCGCGCGGGCCTTTGAAGACTGCGCCCTCAAGGTTGCCGTCCGATGGGAAGCGAATATAGTCGAACTGGATCTCGTCGAAGCCGAGCTGTGCCGCCTCGACGCCCAGCGCGATATTGTAGTCCCAGACGCGCTCGTCATACGTGTCGAGCCAGGCGATGCCGAAATCGGCAAACCAGGGCTTGCCATCCTTCTGCACATACCAGTCGGGGTGCTTCTCCAGCAGCGCGTTGTCGTGGGCGAAGATGTGAATACGCGCGATCGTGTAGATGTTGCGCCGCTTGGCCTCGGCTAGCATCTCGCGGATCGGCATATAGTCGGCGGATGTTTCGGCCTCAACGACCTGGGGCACCTGCGATTGATAGTAGATGAAACCGACGTCGGCGAGGTTATCTGATTTGATGTCGATCACCGCAGCGTTCAGCTCAGTCTGATCGATCATATCGTAGTACTCGTTGACGTTGTCCATGCCACCAGCCGCGACGTTGGCCTTGATGTAGAGCGCCTTGGCCTCGAACTTCTCAAGCTTGATCTCGGGGCTGAGGCCGCCCTCGGTCACCTGGGTCTCGGCGCGGCGATAGCCCGGCAGCAGCGCGCGAATGTACGCGCCCTCAGGCACGTCTTCGAGCTTGTAGTTGCCCTTGTCGTCGGTGCGCGTGGTAGCGACCGCCGTGCCCGTGATTGTCGGCGAGGCGATCACCATGGCCTGCGCCAGCGGCGTGCCGTCGGCGCTATCGACGACGGTGCCGGAGATCACGTTAGGCCGCAGCGAAGCGTCGAGCGAGGTGGCCTGCGGCAACGACTCCTGGACCTCGTCGTAGCCGTTCATCGAGAAGCTGACCTGCGTGCCTTCGCTGACATTCTTCAGCTCATACGTGCCGTCCGCGCCGGTTGTCGCGGTAGCATCGCCGGCCTTGACCGTCACACCGGCCAGGCCCTGGCCGCTGTAGGTGTCTTTGACCGTGCCGCGCAGCACGCTGGGTTTCAACGCGATCTCATGCGTCGTGGCGCGGCTGATGTCGGCGCGCGTCTCGACGTAGTCGGGCGCTTCGATCGCGATCTGGAAAGTTTCCGGCAGGTTCTGCAACGTGTACGCGCCGTTAGCATCCGTGGTGGCGCTGATCGTATCAGTCGCCTGCACACGCGCGTTGCCGACCGGCTGATTGGTGTAGGCATCCTTCACAACACCGCTCAGCGTGTTCGGGCGAATCGTCACGTCCAGGGTTGCAGTCGTTGGCTCGGTTTTAGCCAACTCCGGCTTCTCGGCAAGATTGACGGTGGTGGATTCGTAGCCAGACGCTGCAATACTCAACGTATCTTTGGCGCTCCAGCCGCTGGTGGTATATCGCCCGTCGGCATCGGTCTTGACCGCAGGGTTTTTGCCGAACGTGAGGGAGGCTTCTTTCACCGGCTGGTTGGTGTAGGCGTCGAGCACGCGACCGTTAAGCGCTACTTTGTTTGTGCCGCAAGCTACGAGCACCAGTAACGCGATCAGCAGCAGCGGCGCGCGCCGCACAGTCGAAACGAACATGGGACTGTTAACTCCTGTGGGTACCTAAGTCTGCGGTAGTGTAGTGGCATGTGGGTGCTATGTCAAGCAGAAATCACCCGATTCACCAGACTCTCAGGATCGGCGAATCAGCGCCTGAATGCGTCGCGAATCGCGGATTGAATGCAACGCCCAATCCACGATCGCAGCCGGCTGTTTCAACACATGAAGCTGAATCAGGCCGAGCCCTTCATCTATTTTGGCATTTAATCAGCGGTTTTTGGGCCTTGCGCCATTTACTTCTCGGCAGCGATCGGGAAAAATTGGGAGCACACGCCATCAAACCCACGAATCACTTAAGGAGGATGCTTGTGAATCGTTTCTTACTCGCCAGGCTGGCGATCATGCCTTTACTCATGCTGGCGATCTTGCCCAGCTTCTCCGCGCCAAACGCCCACGCCGCCGATGGTGAGCGCTGCTTTCCCGAGACCGGCCAGTGCATCGGTGGACGTTTCCGCCAGTACTGGGAGCAGAACGGCGGCCTCGCGGTCTTCGGCTTTCCGATCGGCCCCGCGATCCAGGAGCGCAACCGCGACACCGGCAAGGTGTATCTGACCCAATGGTTCCAGCGCAATCGCTTTGAGCTGCACCCTGAGAACAAAGCACCCTATGATGTGCTGCTCGGACGACTCGGCGAAGACTGGCGGCAGCAGCGCGACGTTGACTGGCGGCAGGAAGGCCGTGCGCCGCAGCAAACCGGCTGTGTCTACTTCGATCAGACCGGCCACAACGTCTGCGATCAGGCCAACGGCATCGGCTTCAAGAGCTACTGGCAAACGCACGGCCTGGAATTCGACGGGCGGCGCGGCGTGTCGTATGAGGAAAGCCTGGCCCTGTTTGGCCTGCCGCTGACCGAGCCACGTATGGAGACCAATAGCAGCGGCGATCGTGTGGTGACCCA
>JAFAYS010000031.1 GCA_019240175.1 Chloroflexota bacterium
GGCAGCGGTGTCGGCGTGGTGGTGCTCAAGCGGCTGGACGATGCGCTGCGTGACGGCGACACGATCCACGCGGTGATTCGCGGCTCGGCGATCAATAATGACGGCGCGGCCAAGATCGGCTACACGGCACCCAGCATCGACGGTCAGGCGCAAGTCATCGCCGACGCGCTGGCGGCTGCGCAGGTCGAGCCGCAGACGATCGGCTATATTGAGGCGCACGGCACCGGCACCGCGCTTGGCGATCCGATCGAGGTTGCCGCGCTGGCGCAGGCATTCCGCCAGCACGATCTGTCGCCGAGACACTGCGCGCTCGGCTCGGTCAAAGCCAGTATCGGTCATCTCGATACGGCGGCTGGCGTGGCCGGACTGATCAAAACCGTGCTGGCGCTCAAGCATCAGCAGATCCCGCCCAGTCTCAACTACACAACACCCAATCCGCAGATCAATTTTGCCGGCTCTCCATTCTATGTCAATACTCAGCTAACCGAGTGGCCACGTAATGGCTCGCCGCGCCGCGCCGGTATCAGCTCGTTCGGCATCGGCGGCACCAACGCGCATCTGATCCTGGAAGAAGCCCCGCCAAAGCCAGCGCGCGAACCCGGCCAACCCTGGCAAGTGCTGGTGCTCTCGGCACGCAGCGCACCAGCCTTGGAGCAGGCCACCGCGAATCTCGCAACGTACCTGCGTGATTATGCTGACTCAGATCTCGCCGACGTCGCCTATACCTTGCAGGTCGGGCGCAAAGCCTTTGCGCATCGCCGCGTCGTGGTCTGCCGCGATCAGGCCGAGGCCCTCAGCGCGCTTGAAGGACATACGCCTGAGCGACTACAGACCGCGCTCGCAGGTGAGCACCAGCCGACGGTTGCGTTCCTGTTTCCAGGCCAGGGCGCGCAATATGTGGGCATGGGCCGCGAGCTGTACGCGCAGGAGCCGGTCTTCCGCCAGGCGATCGATACCTGCTGCGATGTACTTCAACCGCACCTCGGGCTGGATCTCCGTGAATTGCTCTATCCAACATCCGATCGATCGGACGCGGCGCGCGAGCAGCTCAACCAGACGCAGATCACACAGCCGGCCTTGTTTGTGATCGAGTACGCCCTGGCCCAGCTCTGGCAGTCGTGGGGCATCACGCCGGGCGCGCTGCTCGGCCACTCGATTGGTGAGTACGTGGCGGCCACAATCGCGGGCGTGATGACGCTGGACGACGCGCTGGCGCTGGTCGTGCTGCGTGGCAAGCTGATTCAATCGCTGCCCGCCGGAGCGATGCTGGCAATCCCGCGTCCCGAAGCCGAGGTCCGCGCGCTGCTTCCGGCTGAGCTTGATCTCGCCGCGATCAACGGGCCGAGCGCCTGCGTCGTCTCCGGGCCACCCGCCGCGATCGACGCGCTGGCGACACAGCTGGCGGCCCAGGGCCTGGAAACCCGGCGGCTGCACACGTCGCACGCCTTCCACTCGGCCATGATGGAGCCGATCCTGGCTGCCTTCACCGAGCAGCTACGCTGTATTGAGCTCAGCCCCCCGACGATCCCGTTTGTCTCGAATCGCAGCGGCACCTGGATCACCGCCGAGGAGGCGACCGATCCGTCCTACTGGGCGCGTCATCTGCGCCAGCCCGTGCGCTTCGCCGATGGCATTGCCGAACTGCTGCGCGACAACACCCGCGTGCTGCTCGAAGTCGGGCCTGGACACACGCTGAGCAGCCTGGCCCGCCAGCAGGGCGCGGCGCACACGATTGTGCAAACACTGCGCCATCCACAGGAAGCGCGCCCGGATCTCCAAGTGCTGCATGAGGCGGTCGGGCGGCTCTGGCTCGCAAACTGTGCCATCGATTGGCAGCAGCTCCACCGCTCCGAGCGCTGCCGCATTCCGCTGCCGACCTATCCGTTCGAGCGTCAGCGCTACTGGATCGATCCGCCCAAGAGCAGCGCCGCCCCGCAGCGACCGATGGGCAAGCAAGCAGATATGGGCGATTGGTTTTACACACCCTTCTGGAAGCAGTCGGTGCCGCCGGCTACTACGCCGATCGCGCCGACAACCTGGCTGATCTTCGCCGATGGACCGGGCATTGGCGTTCAGCTGGCACAGGAGCTGATCGCGGCAGGCCACCAGGTGACGCTGGCACACATCGGCGCTGGCTTCAGCCGTACCAGCGACAACACCTACACGCTCGA
>JAFAYS010000039.1 GCA_019240175.1 Chloroflexota bacterium
TGCGATCGGTCACAATAGTGCGCGTGGTTTGATCCTGGCTATACACATCAGCAATGTCGCGAAGCCGCTCCCACGGCAGATGCACAAGCGCGCGAAACTCGGCCCGGTTGCTGGCCTCCACGAGGAGCACATACGTCATTGGGATGCGGCGACGGAAGATCGAGACGCTGGTATCTGGCGTTACCGGCTCAGCATACCGCAACTTTGAGCCAATCGCTTGATGAGCATACGCTTCCAGGGCCAGTAATTCGGTGGGATGATCTCTCCGCTTGAGATACTCTATAGCGCGGAGACAGCGCTGAAACTCCCGATCGGCATGCTCCGTATCGTTGACCCAGGCAAAGAGCTGCCCGCGTTTATAGTGCCGGATTGCAACCAGCGCAGCATTTTCAAGTCTTGAAGCCATACATACTTCCTGCTATATGAGCCGGCTTAAGGGTTTTGGGATCGAAGTCGGATTGCATAATCACAGATGCTAGCGCAGCACGATCACGCGGTACCAGGATGTGCAGCTCCAGCCGGCTTTTTTTGTAATCGATCTGGGAAATAAGCCCGAAGCCAAATACTAAGCTCTGCTCCTTGACAAGCCGCCAGTATGTCGCCAGCTGCTGGAGGGCACCGTTGAAATCGGCATTCTTGCATTCGCCGGGGATGAAATCCGGAAGCTGTGGTAGCTGGTCTTCAGGCCAGAAAGAGCTCTGAAAGGATTGTTGAAACACTGCGTATTCTGGCTGTAAGGGAGCGGTTTCTAGCATCAGATCGGGACACTTCAGCCTTTTAAAGCCAGGCTTTGGACACAAATGGCAGACGGTTAATGGACGTGGCAGGATGCGCGTCTCAAGCGCCAGGATCGTGAGTACCTCACCAAAGTTCCCGGAGACCGATCCGCCAGGGAGCTTGTACGGTGTGGGTTCTAGCTCCTCGGGTAGCGCTGCAAGGGCTGTGAGCGTCGCCTGTGACTGAAGATCCCAGGTCTGGGCACCGTATTGGCTGTACAGATTATAGTGTGGCCCGAGATCGAGTACCTGGCGCTCACCCCACAGCGATCCATACTTACTAATTTCCACGTCCGTTGTCGAGAGGGGCGGACTCCATGAGCGGATCTTGCACTTTTTGCCAATAAATATATCAATCTGTATCTTATGTTTCATCAGTTGCTCTTTTCTGCCTGCGCAGCGCTGATCTATGCTAGAACGGTTGCCTACTGTCGAGCTACTTTCTCGGGGATTAAGTATGCAACCGCCACGGGAAACAAACGGTCGCGCGGCTCGGCATAACGACGACGTATCGCGATGGTTTCCTGCTCGATTTCCAGCGGAATCCGCTCGACACGCGCCTGGAGGCTGGCTTTATTGATCTCGAACTGCTCGCGCTCCGGGTCGGTGAAGAGCGTCAGCTGCTGCACATCGGGCTCGTGCAGCTCGGCCAGGATTGTAGCGCGCAGCTCGGTCAGCACCGTTGTCAGATCGGCAATTTCCTTCGCCTCGCGGTCGGCCAGCAACTTTTGCAGGCTGGCGCTCCGCTCACGAGCCCGCGCATGCAGGGAGTCCAGCAGCGGATTACGGTGCTTCGGCCACAGATCCGCCAGCCGCTGCTGCATGGTGGTGGATACGGGCGTAGCCGTCTGGGCATCGAGTGCCCGTTTCAGTTCGCCCTGGTTCATGCGCGCAAAGCGACCTTCGCGGAGTATGCCTCCCGCCGCGATGACTTCTTCGTGCAGCCGGTGCTGGTCCGCGCCCAATACCAGCAGACGTGCGTGCGCAATCACCGCCGGTGTATCGAGGACAGCATTGGGAACGACTCGCGCGGTGACCCGGTGGAGCCGTCGCTGATTGGTGGGTGACCAGACCTCGGCCCGCAGCAGGCGCAGAGCCATCTGGACGAGGCGATGATTGAGATGCGCCAGCACCACATCGTCGCGGCCCTCAGCGACCGTGTGATCGAAAGTCAGCGGGCGAATCTGTCCGGTATGTGGATGGCGTAGGCCGTTGGCGGCGGCGGCCCAGCTCCCACTCAGGGCGGGCAAATAAAAGACCGGCTGGCCGCTCGGCAGTTCCTCCTGGTGCAGGGGCGGCTGTCCAGCCAGCTCAAGCGCAATGCGCACCACAGCCTCGACGTTCGCGGGCGCAACCTGCAGGTCGCGGCGGCTTTCCTGGAGCTGCTCGTGCAACTGCGCGATCTGATCGCGGAGTTTGTGCTCGAACTTCAGCATCCGCTGCACCGGCGCGGCATCGTGCTCGGCCAGCATCGTATCGAGTCGTCGCCGGCGGCCGAGCATCGCCTCCTCGACTTGCTCGGCAATCACGGGTCCCACCTTGCCCAGATCTTCACGGATCGCATTGACTTTGAGCGCCGCCCGCATCAGAAACTCAAGATCGGCGGCGAGGTCGCCAGGGGCGGACGAGTCGAACGAGTGGCGCTGCTGCCAGCCCTGGCTGACAAAGTGGTACATGTCCACCGTCGGCGCGCGCTGCCCATGCCGATCAATACGTCCATTGCGCTGCTCCAAGCGATTGGGATTCCAGGGAATCTCGTAGTGGATCAGCTGCGAACAGTAGTTTTGCAGGTCGATGCCTTCAGACGCTGCGTCGGTCGCCAGTAAGATGCGCACCGCAGAAATCTCGGGCGCGGCCTGAAACGCAGCCTTGATTCGTTCGCGCTCCTCAGTCGTCACGCCGCCGTGCAGGATCAGCAGGCGCTCTTTGTCGCCCAGGCCAGCCGCCACCAGCAAGGTCTGGAGCCAGCGCTGCGTGTCGCGATACTCGGTGAAGATGATCACCCGCTCGTCGTTCCACTGACCATGCGGCTTCAGCTGGGCATGCAGCCAGGTGATCAGCGCGGCGAGCTTGCTGTCGGGGCGGCCTCGGGCGGCTTCAGCCCAGTGCTGCATGGCATCCAGCAGCGCCTGTTCTTCACTCGTCACCGGACGGAACAGCCGTGTGGCAGACTCCAGCGCATCGGTATTGGCCACATCTGCGGCGGTATCATCGCCGAATTCTTCCTCGACCTGCTCGATCTGCTGACGCAGAATCCCCAACGATGGCTTGGTGAGGGCCGTGGTCCGCCGGCGCGCGGTCTCAAGCGACTGGACGTGCTGGGCCAGCGTCTTGGCAAAGGCTTCCGGCGACGAGAAGAGCCGCTTCTTGAGCAGTTTCAACACAAACTCGGTGGCCACATGCTCGGTCTGATCCGTGGCGCGCGTCTGGCGCAGGGTGCTGTAGTGCTGCAGTGTGCGGTGGATGCGGTGCTCGGCGTCTGTGTACGCAACCTCAAGGGCCTGAAGCTGCCGCTCAGGAAAGCGTGGCGTGCCATCCCAGCGGGGCGGCAGCTCGGATTTCAGGCGACGCACCATAATCGCTTGCAACTGGGTGCGATCGGGGACAACGCCGCGCGCAAAGCGTTGGTTATCCAGCAGTTCCAACAGCGCCGTAAAGCTTTCGGGATAGCCATTGTGCGGTGTCGCCGACAGGAACAGCCGATGCTCGAAATGCGGCGCGAGACGGCGAATGGCGCCTGTGCGCTGCGAATCGGTCGCGTATTTGCCACGGCCCGAGGGTGCAATGTTGTGGGCCTCATCGACGATCAGGACATCGAAGCGTCGCGGATAGCTTGGTTCATCCTCGGCGGGCAAAATCTCGCTGAACAAGCGCAGCGGGCGCTCGCGCTTCAGAAAATCGATCGAGGTAACGAGGCGTGGAAAGTGCGTCCAAGGATTGGCATGTAAGCCGCGCTGTCGCCGTATGTCGCGCATCAGCGTGGTATCGACGATGCGAAACTCCAGGCCGAACTTATCGCGCAGCTGGTCGCGCCACTGGATTTGCAGCGATGCCGGGCAGACGATCAGCACGGTCCGGGCGCGATGACGCAGCATCAACTCTTGAATGACCAGCCCAGCCTCAATAGTCTTGCCCAGGCCGACATCGTCGGCGATGAGAAGATTGGCGCGGGGCATCTGGATCGCGCGCACCACCGGGTCCAGCTGATAATCTTCGATGGTAATCCCACTCCGAAACGGTGCTTGGAGTGCCCGCACATCCGCACTGGCTGCGGTGCCCCAGCGCACGGCGTTGAGGAAGGCATCGAAACGCTGGGGCAGATCGAAGCCGGACGGCGTGGGCAATGCGGTTTGCTCCAACACCTGCGTGCCCGGCTCCACTTCCCAGATCACTTGCAGCTCTTCACCGAGGGCATCATCCTCGACCGAGGACAAGGTTACGAGATGTTGGGGGGTCGTCTCGGTGAGCGAAACCGGAGCAGGCGGCAGCAGACTTTGTTGGACGGCGGCGACCATATAGCGGCGCTGACGCACATCGACGAGTTGACCTTGCTCGGGAATAGGCCTGGTAGACATCGTTGGTCTTTCTGCAACACCGCTCGCGCCCAAAGATTCTGGCGGGCATCGAGCGCGGTGGGGCTATGACATTGATCATAGGTCATCCATGACCTGGACCATTTGCTGGACCATCCGCTGCCATGGCAGGCGGACGTCATCGCCGAACGAGCGGGAGGCCCGACCCATGCGCTGGACAGCCACTGAAATCAATCGGTAGGAGGTAGTAGTTCCCGATTGTACCTGCTCTGGTGATCTCCCGCAAGGGCTGCAACCGATGGTCATCGCAAATCACTCACGGCTGGGGCGGCTCGAACGACAGCTTGACCCGCAATAGGTGTCCGCTTCGTGGAACTGTGGCTCAGCGCGAAGGCAATGTCATCGTAGTTGGCCCTCGCATGCAGCATGGCTTGGGCAAAAGTGGCGCAAACTATGTGGGCACATCACACGCTTGAAGGTCTTTGCGGGCCATCCCGTGGGTCATCCATTGGTCGGCCTGCTCGGCGTTTTTGACGACCTGCACACTGAGCTGCAGCACCTCGTTCACCCGGACTCCGGTCGAAAACAATATGCCAGTCAGAGTACGGTTGCACAGCAGATTGAGGTAGGTTCGTAAGATCGCGGGTGAGTGCACTTTGGTCAGAAGCAGTGATCCAAGCTCGTGGTAGGGACATGCTACCGGGGTTCTATGCCTGTCCTGGGCTCATCACCGACAAGCTTCTACGGATCGATTGATTGCATATTGCTGTGGGGAATCGACAAGGTGCAACGATTCCCCCATCCATGATCCAATACCATCTACCAGCGTAGCTGTGGTGCAGCCGCCGTGTTAGATACGGCGATGAGCCGGAAGAAGCGCCATTAATGCTTTCGTGCTTAACGAGCTACCCGTGAGCAACGGCTTGTCTCACCCCTGTGCGGGTTGTGCTTTGGGCGAGCGGATGCGTGCGGGTGTCAGCAGGCCAAAGAGCGCCACCGCTAACCCCAGCACGCCCATCAGTACCAGCACCGCCGGCGCGCCGATCTGTGCGCCAAGGCCGGTTGCGATCGCTGCGCCGAGCGGTCGTGGCACACGGATCAGAATCCAGAACGCTGAGGTGACTCTGCCCAGCAGATGATCCGGCGTGATCTCTTGCCGAAGCGACATTGAGTTGATCAGCTTGACACTGTTGGCGAAGGCCATCCCGGCGGCCATCCCGGCGATCAGCGGCACAGTCGATGCCAGCCCGATCAGCGCAATCGCCGTGCATTCGATGCACATGCCGCCAATGAAGCACGCCCCGAATCCCAGACGCTGCCGTAGCAGCGGTGCCAGCACGCCACCCAACACCCCGCCGAGCGCCGCAACCCCGAAAACAATGCCGACGGCGCTGTCGTTCTGGCCGAGATCATGCTTGAGGTAGTAGACAAACAAATCATAGCCGCCTGACGCGATCAGTGTAAACAGAAAGAAGATCACCATAACCGAGCGCAGCACCGGCTCGTTCAGCACAAAGCGCACACCCGCGCTCAGCTCATCGAAGGAGAGCGCGCTTCGCCGCGCCGCCTGTGCCTGGCTGGGCGGACGTAGTCGGATCAGCACGAGTGAGATCGCGGATGCGATAAACGAGATTGCATTGACCCCAATTGCGGCGGCGGGCCCATAGCGATTCGAGAAAAAGCCTGCTAAAAAAGGACCGATCGCCGTGCCGAGCGCAAAGGTAATTTGCAGCCGGCTATTTGCATCAGTCAGCTGATCGTGATCAACGAGGTTAGGAATGGCAGCCGTGTAGGCAACCTGGAACAACATGCCCAGCGCACTCCCCAGAATCGTGACCGTGTAGAGCAGCCACAGCTGTGGCCCGATCATCATCCAGCCAACGGGAATCGCCCCGAACACCAGCACCCGGCCAATGTCACACCAGATCATGATGCGTCGCCGATCCATGCGGTCGACGATCACACCCGCGAACAAGCCCATGATCAGCATACTCACGCCTGAGGCACTGGTGATCAGTCCCATTTGGAAGACCGAGTTTGTCAGCTCGAAGACTAGCAGCGGGATCGCAAGCAGCGCGAATGCATCGCCAAGCACCGATAGTGTCTGTCCAGACCAAAAAATGTTGAACTGATGGTTGCGCCACAGTCGTACAGCGGGTGATGGCGGTCCTGATTGGGTGGTTTGCGACATGTCACTGTTCCTTGGTGCCTATTGCAACTGGTGCTCGGTCAGCACGAACACGTTTATTGATCAGTAGCTTGTGCTGCGCGCAACGTTTGGACTTGGTCAAGCCGTGCACGCAGCTCATTGGCCAGGGTTGCCACCTGCGGCTGGCGAACGATCGTGTAATGATCGCCTGGGATCGCCTGCACATTCACGCCATCAGCCGCCAGCGCTTCCCAGCCGAGCGTTTCGCCGGCCTCGTCTAATGGCCGGTCGCCTGCCCGGAAGAGCGTCACGCGCCCAGCGTATGGCTGGGGCTGGTAGGCTTGCATCGCGCGCAGGCTTGAGATAAACACTTCAAAATAGGCGCTGATCTCGCGCTCGCCGATGTCGGGTGGCAGAATGCCGCTGGATCGTGCTTGATCCAGCACATGCTGCAGGCCTTGCTCAGGGGCAATTGCGGCAAGCGTGTCGGCAGATAGTTGGAGATCTGCGCCAAACGTGCGACCGAGATCATTCGCGAACCAGGCCAGGAGCGTCGCCTGATCGACGTGTGGCGCGGTTTCGGCTGTGGGTGCCCGACTGTCGAACAGGGCCAGCAGCGCAACCTCGTCGCCTTGGGCTGTCAGCTGGCGGGCCATCTCAAAGGCTACCAGGCCGCCGAACGACCAGCCGCC
>JAFAYS010000236.1 GCA_019240175.1 Chloroflexota bacterium
ACTCGATGCTGATGGCCCTGCTGACCACGCTTGTGCTGTTTGTGCTGTCGCTGCTGGCGACGCGCAACATGCAGGTTGTGCCGCGCGGCTTCCAGAACTTCACCGAGCTGGTCGTTGACGGCATGTACAACACCTTTGGCAGCGTGGATCGCAAGTACATCGCGCGATTCTGGCCGCTGGTGGGTGGCATCTTCTTCTACGTCCTGTTCTCGAACTGGCTGGCGCTGCTGCCCGGCGTGCTCTCGTTCGGCTATGAGATCGACGAGGCCACACTACACGGCGGCGAAGAGCACGCACAGGTCGTCCCGGCCAACAACGCGCTGGCCTTCGCCGGCGAGAGCAGCCAGCTCACGCCGAACGAAATGGTTGTGGCGCAGGAGCCGGTGCAGCAGGAAGGTGAACACGCAGCCGAAGGCGAGGGCGCAGCCGCTGAGGGCGACCACAGCGTGATCGTGCCATTCTTCCGCTCACCCAGCGCCGACCTCAACAACACGCTGATGCTTGGCCTGATCGCGTTCTTGTTCATCGAGTTCTGGGGCTTCAAAGAGCTTGGCCTGGGCTACCTGTCGAAGTTCTTCCCCTGGCGCGATGGCCCGATCGGCATCTTCGCGGGCGTGCTGGAATTCATCTCGGAGTTCGTCCGTATCATCTCGTTCGCGTTCCGGCTCTTCGGTAACGTCTTCGCAGGCGAGGTCATCATCCTGGTGATGTTGTTCCTCTTCCCGCTGCTGCCGCTGCCGTTCCTGGGCCTGGAAACCTTCGTCGGCTTCATCCAGGCATTCGTCTTCGCAATCCTGGTCATGGCCTTCGCCTCGCTGGCCACGCAGGCCCACGGCGATCACGGCGGCCACGGCCCGGCGCATGACGACGAGCCGCATCACGCGGAGCTTGGCGGCACGACGCGCCAGAATCCTGTTCACTAATAACAGTACAAGCTAGAGCTGGAATTCTAGGTCGCCCAGAGGGCACCCGGTTCTAGGTTCTAGGTTCTCGGCTCTTACATTAGTTTATCTATACTTGGAGGAATCTAAAATGACGGATGAAGGAATGCGCTTGCTGGCAACCGGCCTCGCGATCGGTTTGGGCGCTATCGGACCTGGCATCGGCATCGGCATCCTGGTGGGCGGCGCGCTGCAGGCGATTGGCCGCAACCCCGAGACTGAAGGCTCGATCCGCACCAACATGTTCCTTGGCATCGTGTTCGCTGAGTCGCTGACGATCTTCGCGCTGGTTATCGCGTTTATGATCGGCTTCGGAGTTCTCTAATAACGCCGTCGGCGCAAGCTAGCATGGAGGAAATGTGGACGCATTAGGTATTGATCTTGGAGCGTTTGTTTTCTATACGCTCAACTTCCTGCTTCTACTCTTCCTGCTCCAGCAGTTTCTGTTCAGGCCGGTGCTGTCGGCGCTCAATAATCGCGAAACACGCATTCGCGAGAGCATCGAGAACGCCGAGCAGGTAAAGCAGCAAGTTGCTCGCGCGCAGCAGGACTATGAGGCGCGGCTGAACGAAGCCCGCCAGGAAGCAGCCCGGATTCTGGCTCAGGCCAACGAGCGAGCCAAAGTCGTGGAGCAAGAAGTCGTCGCCAACGCGCGCCAGGAGGCCGAGCGCATTCAGGTTGAGGCTCGGGCGCAGATCCAGCAGGAGCGCGAGCAGCTGCTGCGCGGTCTGCAGGCTCAGCTGGGCAACCTGGTGATTCAGACGGCTAGTACGGTGGTTGGTCAGGAGCTGAACAGCCGTGGACATGAGCGGCTGATTCAGGATGCCATCGCCGATCTCGGGAGACTGTAATGCCTGCCGTTGATTCTGTTGCCACGGCGCGCGCCCTGTACGATGCTCTGACCGAAACGCTGCGCAGCAGCGGCGCGGAAGATCAGCTCAACGAGGTGGTCGATCAGTTCATCGAGCTGGCGCGTGGCTCAGGGCCGCGCGAGGCGGCGATCACCAGCGCGGTTCCGCTGGCTCAAGAGCAGCAGACGGCACTGGTGCAGCAGCTCCAAACCAAGTATGGCCGGTCGCTGGTCGTCAACTTCGATACCGATCCGGCGATTCTGGGCGGTCTGATCATTCGTGTCGGCGATCGCGTCCTCGACGAGAGCGTTCGTAGCCGGCTGGTTGCTGTCCAGCAGCGTATGCTGAATAGCTAACGTCAAACACAACAAAGAACAAAGAGCAAAGGGGGCGGATACCGGCTGGACAGAGCACTCATTGACAAGGTGCTTCGTACGCTGACGCTGTCTCGGTTCTTTGTTCTTTGTTTTGATAGAGGATACTATGGCTGTATCAACTGAAGATATTTTGCAACGCTTGCAAGCAAGCCTGCGCTCCACCACCACCTATGAGCCTCAGGCCGTCAACGTCGGCACGGTGCAGACGGTTGGCGACGGTGTGGCGCGTATCGAGGGCTTGCAGCAGGCGATGTCCTCCGAGCTGTTGGAATTCCCGGCCAAAGACGGCAAGCCGCCGGTCTATGGCATCGCGCTCAACCTGGAAAGCAACAACGTATCGGCGATTATTCTTGGCGACTACCTCGACATCGAAGAGGGCGACATCGTCAAGAGCACCGGGCGCATCATCGAGGTGCCGGTCGGCGACGAGCTGATTGGCCGCGTGGTCAACGCCCTCGGCCAGCCGATCGACGGCAAAGGCCCGATCGCGACCACCAAG
Source organism: Chloroflexota bacterium (assembly GCA_019240175.1). Taxonomy (GTDB): domain Bacteria; phylum Chloroflexota; class Chloroflexia; order Chloroflexales; family Kallotenuaceae; genus LB3-1. The sequence continues at coordinate 2,669 of JAFAYS010000236.1, forward strand.
ACGCGCCCGATCGAGCGCATCGCTCCCGGCGTGATCACGCGCAAGTCGGTCGATACGCCGGTGCAGACCGGCATCGTCGCGATCGACGGCATGGTTCCGATCGGACGCGGCCAGCGTGAGCTGATCATCGGCGACCGCCAGACCGGCAAGTCGGCGATCGCGGTCGACACGATCATCAACCAGAAGGGCCAGAACCTGCTCTGCATCTATGTCGCGATCGGCCAGAAGAAAGCGCAGATCGCGCAGCTGGTCGGCGTCCTGGAGCAGCACGGTGCCATGGACTACACGATCGTCGTGTCGGCGTCGGCCTCCGAGTCGGCGGCGCTTCAGTACATCGCGCCCTACGCCGGCTGCGCCATGGGCGAAGAGTTCATGGAGTCGGGCCGCGACGCGCTGATCATCTATGACGATCTGTCGAAGCACGCCCAGGCGTATCGCCAGGTGTCGCTGCTGCTGCGCCGCCCTCCTGGCCGCGAAGCATATCCCGGCGACGTCTTCTATCTGCACTCACGTCTGCTTGAGCGCGCCGCACGCCTCAACCAGGACTACGGCGGTGGCTCGCTGACGGCGCTGCCGATCATCGAGACGCTGGCCGGCGACATCTCGGCCTACATTCCGACCAACGTGATCTCGATCACCGACGGCCAGATCTTCTTGGAGTCTGACCTGTTCAACGCCGGTCAGCGCCCCGCGATCTCGGTCGGTCTGTCGGTCTCACGCGTGGGTGGCGCGGCGCAGACCAAAGCGATGAAGTCGGTTGCCGGTCAGCTGCGCCTCGACCTGGCGCAGTTCCGCGAGCTGGCGGCCTTTGCGCAGTTCGGCTCGGATCTCGACCCTGCGACGCGCGCGCAGCTTGATCGCGGCCAGCGAATCACCGAGGTGTTGAAGCAGCCGCAGTATCAGCCGACGCCGGTCGAAGAGCAGGTCATGATCATCTGGGCGGCGACCAACGGTCTGCTCGACAAGATCCCGCTGAGCCGCATCGCCGAGTTCAAGCGCGAGTACTTCCAGTATATGCGCTCGACGCATCCCGAGGTTGGCCGCACAATCGCACAGACCAAAACGCTGGACGACCAGACCAAGACCGCGCTGCGCAGCGCGCTTGAGGAATTTTTGGCGACGAGCAACTACCAGGAGCAGTAATTGTGACCGTGGGGCCGAGCGATCGGCTCCACGCCTCAATCCTGTCTCAGTGACGAGGTATACATGGCATCTTTACGCGAGATTCGCCGCCGCGTCAGGTCGGTCAAAAATGTCGCCAAGATCACCAAAGCGATGGAGATGGTCTCGGCGTCGAAGATGCGACGAGCGCAGCGCAACACGCAGGCGACCCGGCCCTACTCCGATCGCATGCGCGATGTCATGGGCGAATTGACGACCCGCGCCGGCCAGACGCTGGCGCATCCGCTGCTGACGCAGCGCAGTGAAGTACGGCGCATCGGCCTGGTGATTATCACGCCGGATAAAGGCTTGTGCGGCGCGCTGGTCTCCAACGTGCTGCGCACGTCTAGCCGCTTCATTCTGGAGCAGCGCAAGCTAGGCCGCGAGGTCCAGGTGCTGACGGTCGGCAAGAAAGGCCGCGACTTCGCGATCCGCACCGGGCTGCCGCTGGTGGCCGAGATCACCGGCCTGGGCGACGCGCCATCGCTGATCGACATTTTGCCCGTGGCGACCAACGTGATCAACGGCTTTGGCGAAGGTCGCTTCGACGAAGTGCATGTGGTCTTCACGGCGTTCATCAACACGCTGACGCAGCGACCGGAGCGCCGGCGCGTGCTGCCGATCGAGCCGCCGCAGGAGTCCGCCGAGACCCGCGTGGACTACACCTACGAGCCCAGCCAGGATGAGGTGCTCAACGAGCTGCTGCCGCGCTTCGTGGAAGTTCA
>JAFAYS010000244.1 GCA_019240175.1 Chloroflexota bacterium
AAAGGCGAGCTGTTCAAGATCTATCTGCTGGGCTACGCGCTGTTTCGCTTTGCGGTGGAGTTTGTGCGCGGCAATCAGGCGGTCTGGCACGGCCTGTCGCGCTCACAGCTGTTTCTGATCCCATCGACAATCCTGCTGCTTTTCTACTTCTGGCGGCAATATCGGCGCGGCGTGTACGAGATGCCCCGGCTTGAGCTGGCCGAGACGCGCCGCGCCTAACTTTTGTATGAGGAGCTATGGCAACACTAGGCCGAGCGATCGCGATTGCAGCGCAGGCACACCAGGAGCAGCGCGACAAAGCGGGCGCGCCCTATATTTTGCATCCGCTGCGTATGATGGCGCAGCTGCGCAGCGAGCCCGAGATGATCGTGGCGGTGCTGCATGATCTGGTCGAAGATACGCCCTGGACGCCCGAACAGCTGCGCGCCGAAGGCTTTAGCGAGGAGGTGCTCACGGCGATCGATTGTTTGACGCGGCGCGACGACGAGAGCTACGAGGCATTCATCGAGCGCGCTGCCGGCAATCCGCTGGCACGCAGGATTAAGTTGGCTGATCTCGAGGATAACATGGATCTGCGACGGATCGCCGAGGTGACCGACAAAGACCTGGAGCGGCTGCGCAAATATCATCGGGCGCGGCAGGTGCTGCTGGCAGTCTCTGAGTATGAGCCAGCGAAAGGCGACCTGTAAATGTTTCCGCATCATCAAGCCACAATTCAGCATGCCGTCGACTACTTCCAGTCGCAGCCCAACATCCAGGCGCTGCTGCTCGGCGGCTCGATCGCGCACGGCTTCGCGCAGGAGTCGTCGGATGTCGACGTGCTGATGATCGTCACCGAGGACGAGTACCAGCGACGCGTTGCCGCCGGCGATCTTACCTTCTTCAACCTTGAGCTAAGCACCTATCCCGGCGGCTATGTGGACGGCAAATTCCTCAGCCAGAGCTTTCTGGATCAGGTCGAGCAGCGCGGCAGCGAGCCGGCGCGCTTCGCCTTTGCCGACGCACAGGTCTTGTTTAGCCAGATCGACGGGCTAGAAGAGCAAATCCAGCGGATTGCGCAGTATCCCCGCGCCGACAAAATCGGGCGGATCAGTCGCTTCCGGGCGCAGCTTGAGGCCTGGCAGTGGTACGCCAGCGAGGCCGACAAAAAGCGCAACGATTATCTGATGAATCTCGCAGTCAACAAGCTGCTGCTGTTCGGCGGACGCATGATTCTGGCCCACAACGAGCTGCTGTATCCGTATCACAAGTGGTTCTTCGCCGTGCTTGAGCGCGCCGAGCACAAGCCCGCGCGGCTACTTGAGACCATGCGCGAGCTAAGCCGCCAGCCGAGCTACACGGGCGCGACCGAGCTCTGCGCGCTGATCAACGAGTTCCGCGAGTGGGAAACCGACGGCGTGCGCTGGCCCAATCACTTCTTGCATGACAACGAGCTGACCTGGATGCACGGCTCGGCGCAGATCGACGACCTGTAGCACGTGCCAGGGTAAGGCTCATTCGCCGGACAGAGCGATCTGTGCTATGCTCACGCTGGTGCTGGTCGACACAGGAAACGATCGCCTGCACATCATCGCTACGGCTTCTTTGCGTGTGAGGTACGAATGACCGATCAGAATCAGCTCGACGCCTTGATCGCCCGCATTCAGCAGCAGCGCGCCACGACAGACCGCGACACGATTCGCCAGCAGCTGCTCGCTGCGGGAGCGCCACCACCGCTGGTCGACCAGGCGCTAGCACAGGTCTACGACTCCGAACCAGTCACAACACCCGCCACAACAGTTGCCACAAGCAGTCCGCCGGCCTTTGAAAGCGTTTCAGTCGATCGGATTCGCGCCTACCTTGAGCAGCACAAGCAGACGTACACACGCGAAGCGCTGCGGGAGCGCCTGATCCAGGACGGCCACAATCCCCAGGCAGTCGATCTGGCGATTGCGCAGGCGTACGGCTTTCAGGTCAGCAACACCACGCCAGCACCGCCGCAAACCAATCGCACCCAGTTGATCCTCACAATCGCTGGTGTGTTTCTCTTCAACTACATCGTCTGGACAATTCTACTTGTGGTGGGACTCAACAATAGTGATGCCGTTCTCACGATCGGTCTATGGGCAGTTCCAATCATGTTGATCGTGGAAGGCATGGCTGCCGCTGTGCTGCGGGGGCGCAATCGTACTTTGTCGCGTGGCCTGTCGTGGGGCATTGGCCTGACGGTGCTGCCGCTGGTCACACTGGGATTGCTCTTCGGTATTTGTCTCGCGATTTTGGGCGGTCTGTATTAGAAGGATCTTGCTATGCCTGGCATGCCACTGCGCAACGATCGCATCCTACGTTACGTCAACGCGTTTTGTCCTGAGTGCCACACATCACAGCCCGAGCGATCGCTAACCGAGGTTCAGCGGCTGGGCGGCTATCTAGCGGAGGAAGAAGGCCGGGTCTGGCTGGTGCGCGGCTGTCCGCAGCACGGCAAGATCACAACACTCTACGACGAGTCGGCTGAGATTATGCGCTATCTCGAAGAGTGGACCGCGCCGACCAAGGTTCATACGCCGGACACGCCCAATAACTGGCAGCCGATCCCAGGCGCGTATCTGCAAGGTCTGGGCGAAATGCAGACGCAGCACACCTGTATTTTGCTTGAAGATATTACCCAGCACTGCAACCTATGCTGCCCGAACTGCTTTGCTAGCTCATCGCCGGAGCTGGCG
>JAFAYS010000271.1 GCA_019240175.1 Chloroflexota bacterium
TCTTCGTGCCGATGGTGATGGCACCGCCCCCGGCCACTGCCGCCCAGACGAACACCGCAGTGCTGCCGCGCTACCGAGTACATACGATTGGGGATAGTCAGTAAGCATAGCTTCACCATCTCTGAAAGTACCAAGGGGTTTTAGGGCTAACGCATCGCTCAAAAACCACTTCTCCGCTCTTATAATGCCAGGGCAACGCCGCAAGGGTTGCTCTGGTATTGTTTTTGTTCATCTGAGCGCTACTCGGAGACAATCACCCCCTGCATCCGTCGATCCACCACATGAAAGGTATAGGTAGGCCATTATGCGTCGTGGAAGCAGCAGCTTACTGATCATCGTTGGACTGTTTTTACTTCTGGCAGCAGGCGCAGCAGGCGTCCTCATGTTCTATGCTCCAACAGAAGGAATCCTTGCCTCTTCCTCGGCGCAATTACCGCCCACGGCTGAGCCGACGTTTTCTGTTGTCAAGGCGGATATTGACATTCCTGAGGGAACGGTCATCACTGCCACCGAAGGCCTGCTCACCCTGGGCGATGTTCCTGCCAGCCAATTCGCTGAAGACCTGAATGTTGTCAGCATGGAAGATGTTCGCAACATGATCGTCACTACGCCGATCAAGGCGGGCGAGGCTGTACGCAAAGACGCGCTGCGCAAGGCGGGCCTGGCCCAGAAGATCCCCGCGCCTAAAGAGGGCGAAGCCCCAGTCAAGGCGTTTCCGCTTCAGGTCAACAGTCTGTCGGGCGTCGCCGATCTGGTTCAGCCGGGCGATTTCGTGGACGTTGTCGCCTCGTTCAACCTTGATGTGATCACACTCCATCCTGGCGCGCCTCAGCCGCAAGACGGCGGTGCCACCATCAATCCGGTGAACGAGCACGCCACCAATGAGGGCACGTCGAAGGTGCTGCTGCAGGACGTGGAAGTGCTGGATATTATCAAGCCCGCGCCGCCGGCTGAGGATGGAGCCTCACCCGCACCGGAAGCCACCCCGCCACCGTCGGCACCGGCTGAGGGCGAGAACGTCCCGCCGACGTCCCTGGCCAACACCCTGAACAACGGCAACTGGATCATCGTGATCGCCGTGTCGAACCAGGAGGCCGAGGTGCTGCGCTTCGCGCTGGACCGTGGCATTGGCATTACGACGATGCTGCGCCGCGCCGGCGACCACACGACCGAGCGTTCAGTTGGCGCGACAATGCGCATCCTGGTTGACAACTATGGCATGCCCATGCCAAGCTTCCCGCAAGTTGTCCAACAGCCTGGCCCGTCGCAGGTTCAGAACGTGCCGGCAATGCCACAGGTGAGCAACGAAACGTTCACGCCGTCAGTCAGCAACAACAACCAGTAGGTTGGAAGGAGCGGAGAAGCAGCTTATGGCTGAGCACGACGATAAAATCAAGGTCATTATCGCCGACGACGTTGCCGAGACGCGCGAGATCCTCGAAAAGGCACTCTACTTCGAGAAAGACATCGTCGTTGTCGCCAAGGCGGCGAACGGTCGCGAGGCGCTTCAGCTGTGCAAGCAGCACCAGCCGGACGTCGTGTTGATGGATATCAACATGCCCGAGCTGGACGGTATCGCGGCAACCGAGGCGATCGTCGCGCAGATACCGGGTACGCAAGTGATCATCATGAGCGTACAAAGCGAGCAGGAATACCTGCGCCGGGCCATGCTCGCCGGAGCGCGCGAGTACCTGATCAAGCCGCCGGACACCGACGAGTTGGTGCGCAGTATCCGCCACGTGTATAAGCTGCGTGCGTCGGCTCCGCGACTGGCGGCTGGCTCGACCGATACTACAACGGCGCGCACCGATCAGGGTAAAGTTATCGCCGTGTTCAGCCCCAAGGGCGGCTCGGGCTGCACCGTTGTGGCGGCCAACATGGCCGTCGCGCTCAAGCAGATCACCAACAAGCGCGTCGCGCTGGTCGACGGCAACATGGTCTTTGGCGATGTCGGCGTGGTGATGAACATTGTCGCCAACAAAACCGTCCTCGATCTTGCGTCGCGTGTGAACGACATGGACGCCCAGCTGATCAACGATGTGACCGTGCCGCATACATCGCAGGTGCGCGTGCTGCTGGCTCCGCCCGACTCACAGAGCGGCGAGGGCATCAGCCCGGATCAGCTGCGCAGCGTGCTCGAAGGCCTGCGCAGCCAGTTCGACTACATCGTGGTCGATACCCAGACGTCCTACGACGATCGCACGCTGACACTGCTGGACGTGGCCGACCGCATTCTGGTGCTGATGACGCTGGAGCTGACGGCGATCAAAAACGTCAAGCAGTTCTGCGAGCTGGCCGGCCCGCTGGGTTACCCCGACGATAAGCTGATGCTGGTGCTCAACAAAGCCGACTCGCGGCTGGGCATCCGCGCCGAAAGCATCGAGGGCCAGATCCGGCATAAAGTCACCGCGCAGATCGGCAACGCGCCCTACGAGATGACCCTGGCGCTGAATCAAGGCGTGCCGCTGGTGATCGACCGGCGCAATCACCCGGTTGCCAAAGACATTACGGCCCTTGCTGCCCTCACAGCGAACGCGCTGGCACCAGCCGCGCCGGCCCAGGCAAATGGCGCTGCCGGCAACGGGAAAGCCGCAGCCGCCGCTCCGGTGCCGCAGGAAGCGCCCAGCAAAGGCTTGTTTGGACGCCTGCTCACCAAACGTTAGTCATCTGGCCTTGTCTGGATCTGCGTGATCGGGACAAGGCCACACGTTCTAGCTGCTGTCCAACACGATGAGGTAACGTATGTCGTTATTAAAGCGGATTGGTGAACCGGGAGCAGGCGGCGCGGCTCCGACGCCGACAGCTACTCCCAGTCAGCCAGTACGGCCCGGCATGCCAGTGCGTGAACCGGATAAGGCCAAAACAGCGGAGATCCGTCGCAAAGTTCAGGAACGCCTGGTCGAAACGATGGACCCGCGCGCCGATACCAACAACCATAGCATGATCCAGCGTCAGGTCGACGAGATCTTGACCAGCGTGCTGGACGGCGAGGGCATGATCATTAGTCGCCCAGAGCGCGCGCGGCTGCTGGACGTGATCATGCACGACATTGTTGGGCTGGGGCCGCTCGAAGATTTGCTGGCCGAAAAAGACGTCAGCGAAATTATGGTCAACGGCCCGCACCAGATCTACGTCGAGCGCAAAGGCAAGCTTGAGCGAGTCTCAACGACCTTTCTCAACGACGAGCACGCGATGCGCATCATCGAGCGGATTATTGCGCCGCTCGGTCGCCGCGTGGACGAGTCATCGCCGATGGTTGACGCGCGCTTGAAAGACGGCTCGCGTGTTAACGCGATTATTCGTCCGATCGCGCTGTGTGGCCCGACGATCACGATTCGTAAATTCGCCAAAGAGCGCATCACGATCGAGGATATGATCCGCTACGGCACGGTCACACGTGAGATGGCGGATCTGCTGAATGCCTGTATCAAGGCGCGGCTCAACGTCGTGGTAGCTGGCGGCACCGGCTCCGGCAAAACTACCACGCTCAATATTTTGTCGGGCTTTATTCCTGACGATGAGCGGATCGTCACGGTTGAGAACGCGGCAGAGCTTCAGCTGCGTCAGGATCACGTCGTCACGCTTGAGTCGCGACCGCCCTCAGTCGAAGGCACGGGCGAGGTGACGATGATGGATCTGATCATCAACTCGCTGCGTATGCGTCCCGATCGCGTGATCGTCGGCGAGTGTCGCGGCGGCGAGACGCTGGCGATGTTGCAGGCCATGAACACCGGTCACGACGGCTCGCTGACCACGCTGCACGCCAACACGCCGCGCGACGCGGTTTCGCGTATCGAGACGATGTGCATGATGGCGGGCATGGACCTGCCGATCCGCGCGATCCGTGAGCAGGCCGCGTCGGCGGTGGATCTGATCGTTCAGCAGTCGCGTCTCAAAGATGGCTCGCGTAAGATCATCAACATTACCGAGGTCATGGGCATGGAAGGCGACACGGTGCAGCTGCAAGACATCTTTGTCTTCGAGCAGACCGGCGTCGACGAGCGCGGCAAGATTGTAGGCCGCTTGAAGCCTACGGGCGTGCGTCCGCGCTTCGTAGAAAAGTTCGAGGCCTACGGTATCTATCTGCCGCCGGGAATCTTCGGCACCAACGATCGCTTTATGTAGAGCAGGCGCTAGGTCCGGCTCGCGTTTCACTAGGTCCAGGAAATGCAATGCTACTGATCTTCATTATTCTTGCAGTTGTTGTCGCGCTCGGCCTGTTCCTGGTCGTGCGGCTGATGGGACAGCCAGCGCCCAATGTCGACCAACGGCTCGCTCAGTTCACCGGAGCCGAAACGTCGGATCAACCGGCACCCGATCTGCGCACTCGCGTGGACGAGGCTGTTACCAAAACCGAACGTGGCTCGCGTATCGCCCGTGATCTTGCTCGCGCAGACCTGAAACTGACGGCTGGCGAGTTCGTCATGCTCAAGTTCGGCGGCGCAGCCTTTATCGCACTGGTGGGAGCCTGGCTCTCGTGGCAGCTGCTGGGTGTTTGGAACCTGGCGTTTGCGATCGGCGGTATGATCTTCGGCGCGGTGATCGGCTCGTTCCTGCCCGATATCTATGTCAAGTTCCGGGCGAAAGGTCGCATCAAGAAGTTCAACAACGCGCTGGCCGACACTACTGCGATGCTGGCGAGCTCGCTGCGATCGGGCTACTCGCTGCTGCAATCGATGGACCTGGTGTCGAAAGAAGGCACGGGAGCAATCGCCAGCGAGTTT
>JAFAYS010000285.1 GCA_019240175.1 Chloroflexota bacterium
ATCTGTGGCTGGCCGATGAGGTAACGCTGGTCGCGCGGCGCGATATTGCAGCGGGCGAGGAGCTGACGGTAGACTACGCGCTGTTTACCGTGCAGCCTGACTGGAAGCTGGATCAGCCCTGTCGCTGCGGAGCCGACGTGTGTCGCCACACGATCACGGGCAACGACTGGCAGCGCGCAGATGTGCAGCAGCGCTACTACCCGCATTTCTCGCCTTTTATCAACGCCCGCATCGAGCTGCTACTCAAGCAGCGCAGCAAAGATCGCAACGTCTGAATTGAGCAGCTAGCATCTTAAAGAATCGGCTATACTAGAGCGCATGAAGTCACCTGAATACTCGCCCATCCCGATCCTGGTCGTGGGGCATACCAATCCTGATACCGACGCCGTCTGCTCGGCGCTGGCCTACGCCGATGCGTACCAGCAGCTGACCGGCGAAACCACCATAGCCTGTCATCTCGACGAGGTCGCGCCGGAAACCCAGTGGGTGCTTGAGCAATTCCAACTCGCGCCGCCGCGTGCGATCGCCGATGTGTATCTGCATGTGCGTGATGTGATGGAGCGCGACGTTCCCCGCCTGCGGCCTGAGCAGACCGTGCGCGCGGCGGGGCTGATCATGCAGGAGCGCGGCGTTGGCGCGCTGCCGGTCGTGGACGATCACGACGTGCTGATCGGTCTGCTCACCCGTGAAGCGCTCGCCGATCGCTACCTGGAGCAGCTTCAGCTTTCGGAAGAGATCGATCTGCCGGTCGCGGTGCTGCTCCAAACGCTTGAGGCGACACTGGTCAGCGGCGATGCGCTGCGGATGTTACGTGAGCGGGCCTGGATCGCCACGCAGCGCGCCGACACTCTGCGCCACAGCATCCGTCAGGGCGACATCGTGATCGTCGGTGATCAGCCGGATGTGCAGCGCGCCGTGATCGAGGGCGGTGCCGGCTGTTTGATCCTGACCGACGACGCACCGCTCGACGACGACCTGATCGCTATCGCGACCGAGCGTGCGCTTGTGGTCTTGCGCACCCGCTACTCGCCGTTTGCCGCAGCGCTCCTGATCGCGCAGAGCGTGCCAGTTGGCCGCGTGATGCAGCCAGAGCCGCTGTGCTGCCTGGACGACGATCTGCTTTCCGAGGCGCAGACCCTGCTGCGCAACCAGGGCCGCGCCAGCCTGCCGGTCGTGAATGTGCGCGGCCAGCTGCAAGGCCTGCTGCTGCGCCGACACCTGGCCGCGCAGAGTCGCCGCCGCGTGATCCTCACCGACCACAATCATCCCGATCAGACCGCGCCGGGCGTTCCCGAGAGCGAGATCATCGCGATCATCGATCATCACAATCTGGGTGGCCTGCAAACGCTGCGCCCGCTAACGATCCTGTGCGAGCCGGTCGGCTGCACCTGCACGCTGATCGCCGAGCTGTACCAGCGCAACCAGCTTCAGCTTACGCCACAACTGGCCGCCGGCATGCTGGCCGCGATTCTTTCGGACACCGTACATTTCCGCTCGCCCACCACCACCGACCGCGATCGTCGCGCCGTCGCCTGGCTTGAGCAGCAATCGCAACAGGATGCGGCGACGATGGCGCGCGGCTTGTTTCGCGCCCGGCTGCCACGGCCCACACCGCCAGCCGCCTGGTGGGTCGAGTCGAATCTCAAGACCTACACCTTTGGCAATCACTCGATCGGGATTGGGCAGGTTGAGCTGACCGAGATCGAGACGGTGATGCCGCCGATCGAGCAGCTTCAGGCCGCGCTGAGCCGTATTGTCCAGCAGCAGCGCCTCACGACGGCCTTCTTGCTGCTAACGGATATCCTGGATCAGGATAGCCTGCTGCTGGCAGCCGATGCTCAGGGCGAGCAGCTGGCAGTCCAGGCGTTTGGTCAGCCCTTCGTCAACGGCTCTAGCCGGCTAGAGCACGTTATGTCGCGTAAAAAGCAGGTCGTGCCACGCATTGCGGCGGTGCTGGCCGACGGCTCGTAGCGCGCAACCTTCGCAATCTAGCGCGTATCCTCAGCTGTGCGCCGCCGTGTGCTCCTGCCCGGTGGCGCTTGCGCATTCCTGGTATACTGAGTAATCCCCCCAAAGACCCAGCCCATCCCCCAGGAGCACATCATGGAGATCGATACCACCAAACCAAATGCTGGGCGGATCTACGATTATTATCTGGGCGGCAGTCATAACTTCGAGGTGGACCGCCAGGCTGCCGAGCAGCTGCTGAAGCTGATGCCCTCTACAAAGCCGGGCGCACGACTGAATCGCTGGTTTCTGTACGATGCCGTCGAGCGTTTAGCGCAGCAGGGCTTCGACGCCTACCTGGACCTTGCCAGCGGCCTACCCACGCAGGGCTACATCCATGAGATCGTGCCGCAAGCCCACGTACTCTACACCGATCACGATCCGGTGACAGTCGCCTATGGCCAGCAAATCATCGGCGACAAGCCCAATGTGCGCTACATCCAGGCCAACATCATGTATCCCGAGACGATTTTGCAGGCAGCCGAGACGCACTTTGGCGGCCAGCGACGGATCGCGATCTGTTTTGTTGGCTCGACCTATTTTGTCGACAAGCCCACGCTGCGCTCGATTATGGAGCAGCTGTTCGCCTGGTGCGCGCCCGGCTCTCAGATGGCGCTCTCGCTGCTCGCCGGCGACGTGCAAGCTTTTACGCGCAGCCAATATGCCGCGATCTATGCGCGCATGAACGCAACGATCTATCCGCTTGAGCTGCCCGAGGTTGCCGAGATCTTGGGACCGTGGCGCATCGCCGAGCCCGGCTTGCTGACATTGGGCGAGTGGCATCAGCTTGGCGAGTGGCGCGGCGAGCCCGGCGAAGAAGATGCAGATCAACCGCTCGATTTCTACGGCGTGCTGGTAACTAAGGAATAGAGCTATGCAACAGCCTACACGTCAACAGGTAGTTCAAGATACACTGCGCGCGCGGGCGATGGACAATCGTGGAACCTTGCCGCCCCGGCATCTGGC
>JAFAYS010000296.1 GCA_019240175.1 Chloroflexota bacterium
ACCAGCCGTCGCAGCGGCGACGCCGACGCAAACGCGGTATCGCCCTGGCTTTCGCTGATAAACACGAGCAGCGTACCCACAACCGTGAGAATCGTCCAAAGACTGAGCGACAGCTTGGTGTGCAGCGTAAACCTGGGATGCGATCGCCAGTTTAGCACATCTGCGATCACTGGAATGCCGATGCTGCCCAACGCAATCAGCGACGCGATCACCAGTAGCGTGTAGGTGTCGGCGGGAAACGGATTCGTCACCGCTGTACCGCCGCCGCCAAACAGATCGAAGCTGGCGGTGGAGAAGGCCGAGACACTATGGAAGACCGCCAGAAAGAGCGCTCGCCCGGTGCCGAACTGATTGGCCCAGCGCAGCCAGAGCATCAGCGCGCCCAGCCCCTGGATTGTCAGCACGCCCAGCAGCACCTGCTGAGTAAGGCGCACAATCGCCCACAGATCCACAACGCCCAGCGAATCGCGCAGTGCTACGCGCTCGGCAAAGCTGATGCGGCGGCCCAGCAGGCGAAACACGCTCACCGCCAGCACCACAAAGCCGATCGCGCCCAGCTCCATCAAGAGCAGCAGCACAATCTGTCCAAAAAGCGTCAGATCGCGGCTCGGCTGAATCACCGACAGGCCGGTCGTAGCCAGCGCGGAGACCGCCGTGAAGGCCGCCTCGCTCAGCGTGAGGCGCCGCGTGGCCGACCACGGCAGCAGCAGCAAGATCGTTCCTATCGCGATCAGGATCAGCAGCCCGACGATCAGCTGAACAGCAGGACGTAGGGCACGCCTGCGCAGGATACGTGGACTCATGCGCGCCGATCCCGCCGGTGACAGCCAAAGGCCCGCAGCCGCTCCTCACTACCGACCGCGATTAGCAGGTCGCCGACTTCAAAGCGCTCCTCGGCACCGGGCGCGGAGATCAGCAGCGTGCCACGCCGGATCGCGATCACCAGCACGCCATGCGCCCGCCGAATATTGAGCTGGCCGATCGTTTGCCCGACCCAGCCCTCGGGCACCAGCCGCTCGCCCGCCGATACACCGGTCTGCTCGCGCAGCACCTGGCTGATCTCAGGCGCGATCAGCCGCGCCGCCAGCCGCTCGCCGGCCTCTTGCTCGGGCAGCACCACCTCGTCCACACCGATCTTAAGCAAGATCTCAGCGTGACGCCGGGTTAGCGCCTTGGCGATCACCGAGCGGACGTTGAGATGTTTGAGCGCCAGCGTGACCAGCAGGCTGCTTTCGAGGTCGCCGATCGCCACGACGACGCCATCGAAATCGCTGATCCCGATCAGCCGCAGCGCGTTCTCGTCGGCTGCATCGGCCTGCACCACATCCGTCAGCTGCTCGGCCAGATCTTGCACCAGCTCCGGATCATTGTCGATGCCGACCACCGTACAGCCGGCCTCAGCCAGCGCCAGCGCTACGCCGGTCCCAAACCGTCCCAGACCGATCACGGCAAACTCGTGCGCCATAGCTCCTCCACGCCTGGTCTTTGTCGAGCCGAACGATAGGGTGTGTTCGGCGTGCTGTCAAGCTATTTTAACCACGAGTGAAGATCTACGGATCAGCGCAATTCCCAGCGCAACTGGACCACATTTCTAGGTTCTAGGTTCTAGGTTCTGAGTTCTAGATTCTACAATTCCCAGCGCGTTACCGAGCCGCGCACGCCGGCGTCGCGCAGCTGCCGCGTGACAAACGTACGCGCCTGACGCACCCGTCGCTGCTGGACGGCGCTTGTGATGTCGGCTCCGGCGATCACGCGGCCATCGCGCTCGATCACGCCCAGGCCACGCCACCACAGCCGCCGCTCTAGCACGTCGAGATCGGTGCCGGCGGGCAGGGCCACGCCCAGCACCACCGGGCTGTGCTCCTGTGGATGATACACGCCGCGCGCTCCTGTTGTACACAGCCGCCCCACGCCGATCAAAATGTGCAGCGCGTACTGGCTCCAATGTTTAACTACCGCCCAGCGCGACGGCGGCTGTTTGGCTCGCTTGCGCGCCGGTTGTCCAATTGCACTCATACGATCCTACCTGCTGGATCAAGTGTAGCAGACGGCCCGGCGCTTGTCGAACATGTGTTTTAGGGAGCACCATCTTACAATCTTCTGCCAATCTTGATGCTCCTGCCTCCCGCGCCCTGATCTCCACTCGCGCGCCGCCGGCGGTGGGTGTAAGATTTTGGCAAGCCCACCTCCTTTCTATCTCAAAAGATCCATTTCACGCAAAGCTATAAACGATACCAGGAGGGCGCGCCATGGTAGAGGTTCCAGAGTCGATTGCCGCGTCTGCACGAGCCCGTATCCGCGAGACGGCGGAGGAGCGGTCACGCGTGCTACAGGCCGTGCGAGCGGGACAACCGCTTGAGGCGGAGGAAGAACGATCGCGCAAGATCGAGCGTTTCCAGGCAGTGACGGGCGTCAACCAGCAGCAGGCCGAAAACCTGGCCGACTATGCAGATCCGGCCTCGCTGGGCCTTGCCGACGAAGCCCGCCTGGGAGCCGAGCGCATTCAAGGCCGCACGACCGATTTCGTCGGCGTGTCGTTTCTGGAACTGGCGCGCAACGCGGCCAACGCCGTAGCACGGGTCGTGTTCCGCAACGGTCAGCCGCTGGGATCGGGCTTTATGATCTCGGATCAGCTGTTTCTGACCAACAATCATGTAATCGCCAGCCGCGAAGATTGCCGGGAGCTGCTGATCGAGTTCAATCGCGAGCTTGGCACCGATCGGCGGCCCAAACCAGTAACCCAATTTGCGCTCGATCCGGCGCGCTTCTTCGCCACCAATCCCGAGGACGATCTAGATTTCACCGTCGTGGCGGTCGGTGAGCGCGTGCGAGGCAGCGCCGATCTCGACAGCTTTGGCTGCTGCCCGTTGTTGGCAACCGACGATAAACATATCTTGGGCGAGTTCGTCAATGTGATCCAGCATCCCGACGGCGACTACAAGCAGGTCGTCTTGCGCGAGAACCTGCTCGTCGCGCGTCTTGATACGGTACTACACTATCTGGCCGACACACAGCCGGGCTCGTCGGGATCGCCGGTCTTCAACGATCAATGGGAAGTGATCGCGCTGCATCACTGGGGCGAGCCCTTCCGCGAAATTGAGCTACCCAACGGCCAGCCTGTGCAGCGCGAGGTCAACGAGGGCATTCGCATCAGCGCGATTGTCCGATCGCTAAAGGAGCGCTTGAGCATGATCGATGCAACAGAGCAGCAATTGCTGGCACTCGCGCTGGATGCGCATCGGCGTCGGCCAGCCAGCACCAAGCCAGAGCAGAGCGGAGCCGCGCCAGGACCTGAGCCCGAGCGTCCCGCCACAAGCCCACACCAGCCGCAGATCGCCGCCGACGGCTCGGTCACCTGGACGATCCCGCTTGAGATCTCAGTGCGTCTCGCCGGCGCAGTCGCTCCCACCGGCGCGGCGCATCCCGCGACCAACGGCCACGTAGCGCCGGTCCCTGAGCAAGATTCTGCCGCGCCCGAGGCTATCCGCATCGATCGCAACTACGCCAATCGCGGCGGCTACGATCCCAATTTTTTGCCGGGCCACCGTGTGTGCTTGCCTGCGCTGAGCGCCAAGCAGCAGCAGGAGGCCGCCCGCAAGCTCAGCAGCGCCGCCGATGAAGATCCGTATGAGCTGACCTACGAGCATTTCAGCATCGTCATGCACGCCGGGCGGCGGATGGCGTTTTTCACTGCTGCCAACCTCGACGGCGCTACCTGGATCAACATCAATCGCGAGACGGGCGAGCCACGTGAGGCGGCGGAAGCGCGCGAAGTCTGGTTCGACGATCCGCGCATTGCCGCCGACGCGCAGTGCGACCAAAGCCTGTACGATCGCCAACAGCCCCGCCGCGTCTTCGATCGTGGTCATCTGGTACGTCGCCAAGATCCGACCTGGGGCACAAATGCCAGCGCCAAGCGCGCCAACGCCGACACGTTTCACTTCACTAACTGTACGCCGCAGGAGTCGCAGTTCAACCAGAGCTCGCAGTACTGGCAAGGCATCGAAGAGTACGTGCTGGACAACGCCAAGGCCGAGCGGCTGCGCGTGAGCGTCTTTACCGGCCCGGTGTTCGCCGACGACGATCCGCTGTACCGCGACGTGCATGTGCCGCGCAAGTTCTGGAAGATCGTTGCGCGCGTGGAAGATGGCGTGCTGCTGGCAACCGCGCTGCTCGCCGATCAATCCGAGCGCATTCAGCAGCTGCCTGAGCGGCTCAGCGAAGGCTTTGACGATACCTCTGAGGTTCGGCAGTTCCAGACCACTGTGCGCGAGATCGAGCGGCTGACCGGCCTGGACTTTGGCCCACTGCGCGATCACGATACGTTCCAGCCCGGCGAGCAAGAAGCCATGCAGCCGATTCGTCACGTCAGAAGCTTCCGCACCATCTATCTCGATCGGCCCGACAATCGCACATAGGATCACGCCGGAAAAACACAGCGCCAGCGGCTCCCGAAGTTGGAAGCGCTGGCGCTGCTGTTACGCATGCTTTAGGTTCTAGGTTCTAGGTTCTTCCCGTTAGCCCTCGACAGCCTTGAGTGAGGCCACAACCGGCGCGGCGGCGGTCTCAAGCTCTTTGTTGACGGCATCGAAGGCGGCCTGCGGATCTTGCTTGTTGACGATGATCTGCTCCAGGCCCTTGCCGATGATCAGGTCGCCGTTGGGCACGAAGACGCGCGCGGCATCCTGCGGCTTGGTCTGCGGCAGCTGATCGACCGCCGTCTTGAAGGTTGGCCGCTCCTTAAAGTAGTCCTGCATCTCGGCGCTCTCGGCGGCGCTCTTGCGCACCGGCATGTAGCCCGTGTTCTTCGACCAGAACGTCGTGTTCTCGGGGCTGGTCGCGAACGCGATCCACTGCATCGCGGCCTGCTGCTTCTCCGCAGCAGCGCCCTTTAGGATCGCCAGGCCCGCGCCGCCCGTGCAGCAGCCGAACTGCTCCTTCTTCGGCAGAAACGCGGTGCCCAGCTCGAACTTAGCATCGGTCAGAATGCCGCCCATCGAGCCGGTCGAGAGCATCGCCGACGCGCCGACGCCGTTGATGAAGTCCTGGACTTCCTGCGTGGAATAGATCGCCCAGGCGTCTTTGTTGACGCTATCGCCGTAGAACTGGCCCGCCGCGACGGTCTTGGGATCGCTCATGGTCATCTTGAAGTCGGGCGTAGAGTACCCGCCACCGAACTGCCAGGCCACGCCCTGGAACAGCCAGGCGATGTAGCCCGCCGCGCCGGGATGGATAAAGGCCGCCTGTTTGATCGTGCTGCCTTCTTTCTTGACCAGCTTGGGTGCCCACTCGGCGAACTCGTCCCAGGTCTCGGGCCCGCGATCCGGCAGCCCGGCCTCGGCCCAGAGCGCCTTGTTGTAGTAGAAGAGCGGCGTGGAGCGCGCCATCGGCACCCAGTAGCTCGCGCCTTTGCGCACGCCCTCGTTGAAGAGCACGTCCACGTAGTCGGCCTTGTCGATCTTGGCCGTCGCCAGCAGATCGTCGAGCGGCTGGAGCGCCTGAGCCAGATAGAACTTGAACCACCACACGTCCGAAAGCAGCGAAACCTCGGGCGCAGTCTTGGACTGGAGCGCCGCCGTCAGCTTCTGCGCGGTCTCCTCATAGCTGCCCTGGAACTGATAGTCCAGCGTCACGTCCTGCTGCGAGCTGTTGAACTTATCGACCAGCGCCTTCTCGGTCTCGCCGTTCTTGCCGGTGAACGAGCCCCAGTAGGTGATTTTGACCTTCGATCCCGGCTCTGTCACCAGCGGCACTGCCGTCGCGCCGCTGCTGCCCGCGCTGCTCGTCGCCGCGCTCGATGCCGCCGGAGCTTCCGGCGAACTGCTGCCACAGGCCGTCAGCGCCAACATCCCGGCGACGCCGAGACCACCCTTCAAGACCTGACGACGCGATACATTCTTGCCCACGATAGTCTCCTTCGACTTGATAAAAATTGCGTAGAAATTAGCCTTTAACAGCGCCCGCAGCAATACCTTCGACGATATGCCGCTGCGCCCACAAAAATACGATCAGCACCGGCAGCACCACAAAGATCGTTCCCGCCATCACGGTGCCCCATTGAGTCGTGCCTTCTTGATCCAGCAGCCGGTAAATGCCGATCGGCAGTACGCGCATCTCCTGCCTGTTCGTCGCGACCAGCGGCCACAAAAAGTTGTTCCACTTGGCGACGATCGAGATCAGCGCAAAGGTCACCAGCGCCGGTCGCGCCAGCGGAATCACCACACTCCACAGCGTGCGCAGATGGCCCGCGCCGTCCACGCGCGCGGCGTCGAGCACCTCGCGTGGCTGGCTCAAAAACGCCTGGCGCAGCAGGAACGTCCCGTAGGCCACGGCGGCACCCGGCACGACAATGCCCTGGTAGGTATCGACCCAGCCAAACCGCGCGATCGTAAGGTAGTTGGTCAGGATCGTTACCTGATCCGGCACCATCAGCGCGGCCAGCAGCAGCAGAAACACCCACTCTTTCTTGGGAAAGCGCAAAAACGCAAACGCATACGCCGAGGTCGTCGCCAGCAGGATCTCCGCGCCGCTGCCCAGCGCGGTCGTGATGATCGTGTTGAGATAGTAGCGACCAAACGGCGCGGCGTTCCAGGCGTCGGTAA
The DNA here is from genome assembly GCA_019240175.1 of Chloroflexota bacterium. Lineage (GTDB taxonomy): Bacteria > Chloroflexota > Chloroflexia > Chloroflexales > Kallotenuaceae > LB3-1. The sequence continues at coordinate 6,603 of JAFAYS010000296.1, forward strand.
AGTTGGCCAGCGTCGGCGCGTGCGGAATCCAGGTGACCGGCAGCTGGTAGATCTCGGAGTTTAGTTTAAAGGCCGCCGTGAGCATCCAGTACAGCGGCAGGCCCATCACCAGCAGCGCGATCAGCATCAGGCCGTAGCTCAGCAGCGCATACGGCAGCGACAGTCGGGCCGGCTGCGACTCGGTCTGCGGCTGTCTCAGGATCGTGACTTCTTCTGCAATCGCCATTGAGTTTCCTTTGTCCACCAGAAATCAGCCGTAGGTCACACGGTTCTCGGCGTAGCGCATCTGCACCATTGTAAAGGCCAGCATCATGCCGAAGAGCAGCACGGCGGCCACGCCGGCGCGCCCGGCGTTGAAGCCGATAAAGCCCTGCTGATACAGGTAGAAGATCAGCGTGTTGGTCGCATCGACCGGGCCGCCCTTGGTCATGGTCGCGATGATGTCGAACGACTGGAACGAACTGAGCACGCCGGTCAGCACCAGAAAAAACATCACCGGCGAAAGTCCCGGCAGCGTCACGTAGCGGAAGCGCTGCCAGGCGCTCGCACCGTCGACACGCGCCGCCTCGTACAGCTCACGCGGAATGCCTTGCAGCCCGGCCAGAAAGATCACTACCGAGTAGCCCAGGTTTTTCCACACATACACGATGATCACGGCGGGCATGGCCCAGCGCGGATTGGTCAGCCACTCGGGCGAGTTCGTGCCGAACCAGCCCAGCATAGCGTCGATCAGGCCGTAGCGTGGATCGAAAATGTAGATCCAGACGATGCCGATCGCCGCGCCCGAAAGCACTGTCGGCGCGAAGAGCACCGCGCGCACGCCGTTACGACCACGCAGCGGCTGATTCAGCAGGAGCGCCGCGCCCAGGCCAAGCACGGTTGTGAGCAGCACCGAAACGCCGGTAAAATAGAAGGTGTTGAACAGCACCTGCTTGAAGCTGGGATCGGCAAACATCGCCTGGTAGTTGGCCGCACCGACCCAAATTTTGATCGGCGAGATCATGTCCCACTGCACAAAGCTCAGGTAGGCGTTATAGATCAGCGGCCAGAAGGTGAAGATCCCAAACAGCAGCAGGTTTGGGGCGACCAGCAGCACAAACAGCAGCCACTCGCGGTACTCCGCTGGCGAAGTCGGG
>JAFAYS010000313.1 GCA_019240175.1 Chloroflexota bacterium
ATCCGCCGCTGGATTGATTACCTGGACTGGCTGCCCGTCTGGTCCCAGCGCAAAGGTCGTGCGCAGCACCTCATGGCGAGCCACCAGCGCACGCAGGCTCTGCGCCAACGCTGGGAGATCCAGCGTCCCATACATGCGCACGACCAGCGGGATGTGATAGGCCGCGTTGCCGGGCTGCAATTGATCCAGGAACCACAGGCGCTGCTGCGCAAACGACAGCGGCAGCGCCTGCCCGTCGCGCGGCACCGCCACCAGCGGCAGCACATCGGCACCGCTCGCCTGCGCTAGCTGCACAGCCAGGCCAGCCACGGTGGGTGCTTCGAAGAGCGCACGCAGCGGCAGATCCACATTCAGCACTTGGCGCAGCCGGCTGACAACTTGCGTCGCCAGCAGCGAGTGCCCGCCAAGTGTGAAAAAGTTGTCGTGGATACCGATGCGCTCACGCCCGAGCACGTGCGCCCACACACTCGCGATCAGCTCTTCGGTTGGCGTGCGCGGTGCCACGAACTCCTGCGCGGCTTCCTCGATGATCTCCGGCGCAGGCAGCGCTTTACGATCGATCTTGCCGTTGGGCAACAGCGGCAGCGTGTCCAGCACCATCACCGCCGACGGCACCATGTACTCGGGCAAGTGCGCAGCGAGGAAGGCGCGCAGGCCCTCAGCTGTGGCCCTCACCCCCGGCCCCTCTCCCGTTGCGACAGGAGAGGGGAGATCTATGGTACTGCTTTGTTCTTTATTCTCTTGTTCTCCGTCTAGGTTCTGGGTTCTAGGTTCTAGGTTCTTCTCCACGACATACGCCAACAGCCGCGCGTCGCGAATCACCACCGCCGCCTCACGCACGCTTTCGTGCTGACGCAGCGCGGCCTCGATCTCTTCGAGCTCAATGCGGAAGCCGCGCAGCTTGATCTGCTGATCCACGCGGCCCATAAACACGATCGCGCCGTCCGCCCGGTAGCGCACCAGATCACCGGTGCGGTAGAGTCGCGATCCAGGCGTTTGGCTGAACGGATTGGGCACGAAGCGTTCGGCAGTCAGCGCGGGCCGGTTATGATAGCCGCGTGAAAGGCCGACGCCGCCAATGTACAGCTCGCCCGGCACACCGACCGGCACCGGCTGTAGCTGTGCATCCAGGATATACACTTCAAGATTCGGCACAGGCCGCCCAATCGGCGCAGGCTGACTGTCGTCGTCGGGCGAACAGACCCAAAACGTCGTGTCGATCGTGGCCTCGGTCGGGCCGTAGCAGTTGCACAGGATCGCGTTCAGGCGCTCAAAAAACCGGCGCTGTAGGCTGGCGGGCAGTGCCTCGCCGCCGCTGACAACATAGCGAACATCGGTACAGGCTATGATCGCCGGCTCTTCCAGCAGCACCGCGTGAAGCGTTGGCGTTGCGCCAAAGGCCGTGATCTGATGATCGCGCAGCAGCCGCACCAGCGCGCCGCTATCCGCGTGCTCGCCTACCCCGACCAGCACCACCCGCGCGCCAGCCAGCAGCGGCCAGAAGATGTTCCAGACCGACGGATCGAAGCTGATCGAGAAGCTTTGCAGCATGCGATCCGTCGCGTCAAGCGGCCAGGTCGTTTGACGCCACCACAGATTATTGACGGCATTGCGATGGCTCAGCAGCACGCCCTTGGGCTGGCCGGTTGAGCCCGAGGTGTAGATCATGTAGGCAAGATTCGCGCTGGACACATTCGAGACCGGCGCAATCGTCGGCAGCTGCGCGATCAGCGGCCAGTCGTCGTCGAGGTAGACCACATGCGCCACCTCGAATTGCACGCGATCGCGCAGCTGCGTTTGGGTGATCACCACCTGCGCCTGACTATCCTGCACCATGAAGCCCAGGCGATCGGCGGGATAGCTCGGATCGAGCGGCAGGTAGCAGCCACCCGCTTTGAGAATCGCCAGCAGCGTTATCACAACCTCAACCGACGGCATAACACAGAGCGCCACGCGCGTTTCTGGCTGCACACCGAGCGCCTGCAGATGATGCGCCAGCTGATTCGCTCGTTGATCCAGCTCCGCATAGGTTAGCTGCTGCTGCCCACACACCACTGCGACCGCGTCCGGTGTTCGCTGTGCCTGCTCCGCGACGAGATCGTGCAGACAGCGATCGCTGGGAAAGTCAGCGGCTGCGGTATTCCAATCAAAGAGCAGCTGCCGACGCTCGACATCAGAGAGCAGCGGCAGGCGATCGATGGGCTGCTGCGGATCGGCCACAACAGCGGCCAGCAGCGTTTGGAAATGATCGGCGATTCGCTCAATCGTCTGGGCCGCGAACAGCTCGGTGCGGTATTCCAGCGCGCCGACGAGCACGCCGGGCGTCTCGCTCACGGTCAGCGTCAGGTCGAATTTGGATGTGTGGTGTTCCAGAACAACCGGCTCCAAGCGCAGATCGGGGAGATCGATGGTGGTACGCGGGGTGTTTTGCAGCGTAAACATGACCTGGAAGAGCGGCGAGCGGCTGAGATCGCGCTCGGGCTGCACAGCCTCGACGATCTGCTCAAAGGGCAGCTCTTGATGCGCGTAGGCGTCCAGCGCGGTCGCGCGCACGCGTGCCACCAGTTCGGCAAAGCTGCACCCAGAGGGTACCCGGCCGCTGAGATCCGTGCGCAGGACCAGCGTGTTGACGAAGAAGCCGATCAGCCCTTCCAGCTCAGGCCGTGTGCGTCCCGCAATCGGTGTACCGATGGCAATGTCCGTCTGCCCGCTATAGCGCATTAAGAGCGTCTGCCAGGCCGCCAGCAGCGTCATGAACAACGTCGCACCCAGCTGCTGGCTCACGCGCTGAAGCGCCGCGCCCAGGGCTGCCGGCAGCGCGAAGCTGTGCACCGCGCCCCGCTGATCCGAGAGCGGCGGTCGTGGGTAGTCTGTCGGCAGCTCAAGCGGCGTCACACCTGCCAGCTGCTGCCGCCAGTAGCCAAGCTGCTGGTCGAGCACCGCGCCCTGAAGCCAAGCACGCTGCCAGACGGCGTAGTCGGCGTACTGGACCGGCAGATCGGGAAGCGCTACTGCTGCGCCCTGTGCCTGCGCGCTGTATACCAGCGACAGCTCGCGCAGCAGCACGCCCTGTGACCAGCCATCGAACACGCTGTGATGGATCACCAGCACCAGGATATGCTCAGCGGAATTGCGCTCAAAAAGCGTGGCGCGCAGCAGCGGCCCGTGCGCCAGATCGAAGGGCTGCGCGATCAACGCCTGCACC
>JAFAYS010000318.1 GCA_019240175.1 Chloroflexota bacterium
TGAACGCGCGGCATCTGCTGCTGTCGGCGTCGCTGGTGCCGTTTTTGCGCAATGCTTCGAATCCGCTCAAGGCGCTGCTGGCCTTTCAGCTTACCGACGAGTCGTATGCGGTGGGCATGCGGCGCTTTCTGGAAGGAACCGGTAGCCCGGCCTATCTGCTTGGCTCGAATATCAGCTTGTACGTCGCCTGGCAGATGAGCACGATCGCCGGAATATTGATCGGCACGCAGATTCCCGATCCGGACGCCTACGGGCTAGGGCTGGTCTTTCCGCTGACCTTTATCGGGCTGCTGGTGCCGCTGCTGCGTGAGCGAGTCAGCGTGTCGGTGGCGATCTTTGCAGCCGTGATCTCGATCATAGGGGCGCTGGTGATTCCCGGCAGCTGGTACATTCTGATCGCCGGAGTCGTGGCAAGTGCACTGGGCGCGTTCCTGACGCGATCTGCCGACGAGCCAGGCTCCGAGCCCGAGGTATAAGGTTAGAGTATGAAAACGATCGGATTTGCTACGTACAGCGAAGAGCCTCAACTCACCAAAGATGATCTGCTGGTCGTCGCGGCATTGCACCCCCTGAGTATCAATGTCGTGCCAGTGGTTTGGGATGATCCTTCCGTCGATCTACGGCAGATCGAGGCCGTGGTCATTCGCTCGTGCTGGGACTATCATCTCAAGCCGGATCGGTTTTTACAATGGGTGGATACGCTCGATCAAGCTAGCATCCCGGTGTTCAACTCCAACGCGATCGTCAGGTGGAACTTCGATAAGCATTACCTGCAAGAGTTGGCCGCTCAGGGCGTGGCTATTCCCCGAACAATCTGGATCGAACCAGGAGCCCAAGCCGATCTCGCAACTATTCTGCGCGAGCATGACCTGGCCGAGGCGGTGATCAAGCCGACGATCTCGCTGTCAGCGTATCAGACGTGGCGGATATCAGCCGACGAGGCGCGAGCACATCAGGACGCGTTTGCACAGCTTGTCGCCGAGCGCGGCATGATGATCCAGGAGTTTATCCCTGAGGTGACGACGAGCGGCGAGCTATCACTGATGTTCTTTGGCAAGGTCTACAGCCACGCCGTCTACAAACGACCACGCCAGGGTGACTTTCGCGTCCAGACGGATTTCGGCGGAACCAGGGAGATTGCCGCGCCGCCACAGAGTGTGATCGCGCAGGCGCAGGCGATTGTGGATTCGATCGCCGAGCCGCTGCAGTTTGCGCGTGTCGACGGCATCGAGGTCGAGGGGCGACTGGTGCTGATGGAACTGGAACTGATCGATCCGCTGCTGTTCTTCAGCTACGATCCGGCGGCTGCACAACGGTTTGCGGAGGTCATCGCGCAGACGCTTGAGAAGTGGTAGACAAGCAGTAAGCTCATGCAGAGTTTATGGTAAGAAATTCAAGCTTTGGATTAGCTATCAAGTCACCCTATCAATCGATCATAATCCGCATGTGAGCCAATCCAGAACCAGGTGATCATATCGCCTTCAACTAGGCCCAACGCACGCCAGCCGAGACCAATGCGCACAGAGTACAGCGGCTCCTGCTGATGAACCCGTTTGAAATGGAGGCTTGGATGATGAGGATTCTGTTTCCATAATCTATATTGCTTACGAGCTTGACTACGAACATCCTCTGATAACTCACGAAAGAGGACGATAAAGTCTTCAGTAAGCTGGGAGTTCACAGATCATCCATCCCCAAAGGTTGTGTCTTTCCTTCTTGAAGATCTCTACGCACCTTCGCCGCCAGCCGGCTTAGGGCATCCTGTGAGCTACTAAACGCTTGATCCCAGCGTTGCTCATCCGCCAGTTCATCAAAAATAAGCTGAGCTATTGCGTCTTGCTCTGCGGCAGGAAGCTGCTGAACACGTGCAATAGCTTCTTCAAACAGTTGTGTCATGTTTGGCGCTGCCTTTGTACACTGTGCGATATATATGTTTGAGAAAGTTCGCCTATACACCTAGTTTATCATTAACTACTCTCACTACTCAGATATCATTCGCGCAAATATCGCCGATTAAACAATCGTTATGTCGTCCTGGCTCCACCACAACGATTCATTGTCATCAGATGTATTGTGGGCGTCATCCATAAATGACGCCCTTACAAGATCGATGTGTTTGCGCGACTAATACACCACTACGCGATGCACCATCACACTGAGCGAGCGCGGATCGTCGCTCTCGGCTTCCTCGCGCATGGGCAAGTACGTGGGCGCGCTCAAGCTCAGCCGCAGCTTAGTCTGACCAGCCAGCGCCGACGGAATCGCCAGCCGGTACTCACGCCACTGTGGATCTGGACGCAGCAACTGGATTGGACCGCCGTTAATGCGCACCTGAAGCGGGCCTTTCATCGGCAGCGGCGCGGCCAGCGTCAGGCCGATCGAGTCGCCGGCGGCGAGCGGTGCGTCCAGCGGCAGCACAATCTCACCCTCGCCAAGCAGCCAGCGATAGCTTAGATCGGCGGCTAGCTCGGAGCCGGCAAAGCCCACGATGTAGCCCAGATCCAGCGCATCCTGGCCCAGCACAAGCGCCTGGCGCGGCTGAACCGGCACATGATCCAGCGTCCAGCGCTGCGCGTCTTCGCCGGAGCGCTGCTCGACGGTGCTGAGCAGCGTCCGCGCTGTCGTCTCGTCGCCGGCGTCGCGGCTGAGCAGGCCAGCCACAATCCCCGACCGCCGCGAGTCCTCAGGCTTGAGCACGGAGCGCGCCTCCTCGGTACGACCCTGAGCGTTGAGCGTCAGCGCCAGCGGAATCTCGCTATCGACAAACTGTGGATCGGCCTTGAGCGCGGCGCGATATTCCTGCTCGGCGGTCACGTAGTCGGCGCGCGCAAACGCTTGATCGGCGCTGCGCATATGCCAGTCACGCTGCACGCCACGCGCAATGATCGTCGGATAATCGCGGTAGGTGATGAACAGCACCGCGATTGCCAGCACCGAGCCATAGACCAGCGCGGCACGCCAGGGTTGGCGACGTAACCCCGCGATCCAGCCAAGGCTACGGCTGAGCGTCCACGAGCCGTAGAGCGCCAGCAGCAGCCAGATCGGCAGGAGATAGCGCGGCTCCACATGAAAGACCAACACCGTCGCGAACGAGTAGACCAGCCACAGCCCGATCAGCACCTTGAACGCGCGGTCGGTCGCCGGGTGGAGCAGCCCGATCAAGCCCGCAAACGTAGCAACCAGCCAGAAAAGATCGCTGGCCAGACCGAGCGGCGCGGCCTCACGCAGCGGACGTGTAAAAAAGCTGCTTTTGACCCAGAAATCCTCGACGTACTGCGCCTTCCACACATGCCGAAAGGTCGGCCAAACATTGCGCAGCGGTCGCAGCGGCTCGAC
>JAFAYS010000428.1 GCA_019240175.1 Chloroflexota bacterium
AAGCAGGCGCTACTGGGCGATGCGCTCTCGCACGCGGCGCTGCCCGGCATTTGTTTGGCCTACATCCTGACCGGCACCAAAACCCCGCTGATCCTGCTGATCGGCGCTGGGATTGCGGGCTGGCTCGGCACGCTGCTGATCTTGCGCATCATCCAGGAAACGCGTATCAGCGAAGACGCCGCGCTGGGCATTGTGCTGACGGTCTTTTTCGGCTTCGGCATTATGCTGCTGACCTTTATTCAGCACAGCGGCCACGCCAGCCAGTCGGGCCTCGACAAATATCTCTTCGGCCAGGCGGCAACGCTGGTGCAAGATCAAGTGACGATGATGGCGGTGCTCGGCGGCGTGGCGCTGCTGATCGTCGGGCTGCTCTTCAAAGAGTTCAAGCTGATCACCTTCGATCCGGCCTTTGCGGCCACGCTGGGCTTTCCCGTCGAACGGCTGGGCGTGCTGCTGACGCTGCTGATTGTGGTGGCGGTGCTGATCGGGCTGCAAACCGTGGGCGTGGTGCTGATGGCGGCGATGCTGATCGCTCCCGCTGCGGCGGCGCGGCAGTGGACCGAGCGGCTAGGCCCAATGCTCGGGCTGGCGGCGTTCTTTGGCGCGCTCTCGGGCGTGACCGGCGCGCTGATCAGCATCAGCGATAGCCAGCTGCCGACCGGCCCGATGGTCATCTTGAGCGCGACGGCGATCGTGATTGTGTCGCTGCTCTTCGGCAAGGCGCGCGGCATTGTCTGGGAAGCTCTGCGCACGCGGCGCAACCGGCGCTCGCTGCTGTCGGCGGAGACGCGGCAGGCGGCGATCTCGCAGCGAGGAGGCCAGCGATGAACCCGATCCTGGTGGTTGTACTCACCGGCGTCTTCACGGCCTCGGCCTGCGCGCTGATCGGCACGTTTCTGCTGCTGCGACGGATGGCAATGATGGCCGACGCGATCAGCCATGCGATCCTGCCGGGACTGGTGGCAGGCTACTTCATCGCGCGCGGTCCCAACGTGTGGGTCGGCTCGATCGGCGCGGCGGGCGCGGGCCTACTGACCGTGCTGCTGGTTGAGGTGCTGCTGCGCAGCGGACGCGTCAAGCAAGACGCCGCGATCGGCCTGGTTTTTCCGGCGCTCTTCGCCTTCGGCACGTTTCTGGTCTCGAAGTTCTTCTCCAACGTCCATCTCGACACCGACGCAATTTTGTACGGCGAGATCGCGCTGGCCCCCTTCGATCTGCTGATCATCAACGGCTACAGCGTCGGACCGCAGCCGCTCTACATCCTGGGCGGCCTCACGATCGTCAATCTGATCTTTGTGGTGCTGTTCTACAAAGAGCTGAAGCTGGCGACCTTCGATGGCGCGTTCGCGGCGACGATCGGCTTCTCGCCCGTGGCGCTGCACTACGCGCTCATGACGATGGTCTCGCTGACCACGGTTGGCGCGTTCACGGCGGTCGGCGCGATCTTGGTCGTAGCGTTTCTGATCGTTCCCGCCGCGACCGCCTACCTGCTGACGGATCGACTGCCGGTGATGATCGGGCTGTCGGTAGTGGTCGGCATTATCTCGGCGGTGCTGGGCTACGTCCTGGCGATTGCGCTGGACGCCTCGATCGCGGGCGCAATGGCGACTGTGGCCGGGCTGTGCTTTGGGCTGGCGCTGCTCTTCGCGCCGCAACATGGTCTAGTCGCCAAGACAATGCGCCGGTTCCGCCAGCGGCGGCAGTTCGCGACCGAGATGCTGGTGGTGCATCTGGCGCATCACGAAGGCACGCCGGAACAGGAAAATGAAAGCTCGCTGGCGCATCTTCAGGCCGATCTGCGCTGGACCGCGCAGTTCGCTACCGATGTGGTGCGCCGCGCAACGCAGCATGGGCTGGTGCAGCGGCAAAACGGCCATCTTGAGCTGACCAACGACGGGCGCACATTAGCCGAGACCGTGACCGCACGCTAAGTGTGGGGTTGTTGGGGCGTATTCCACGTACGCCCCACCGCATTTCGATCACTTGCTCTAGCTAGATCACTCAGGTTTAGCCAGCGATTTGTCGGCCACCACGATCCCATCTGTATCGGCAGCCAGCCAATCGCCGGGAGCGAACGTGACGCCGCCGAACGTAACAGGCAAATCACGCCGGCCAAAGCCGTTCTTCGCGCTTCTGCGCGGACAGGTAGCCAGCGCCTTCACGCCCACATCGATCGTGCTCAACGCCTCAGCATCGCGGACAGCGCCGTTAACGACGATGCCTGACCAACCGTTCTTGTAGGCCAATGTCGCCAGCTGATCGCCCAGCAGCGCACAGCACAGCGAGCCGCCGCCGTCGACGACCAGTACGCGCCCGTCCCCAGGCTGCTCCAACATTTCCCGCACGATCACATTATCGTCACGAACGCTCAGCGTATAGATCAAACCGGCAAAGTGGCGACGGCCACCAAAATCACGAAACAAGGGCTCGACGACCCGCATGTCATCGCCATAGGCATCACACAGGTCAGTTGTCGCTAGACTCATCGGTTGATCCTCCGCGCTATTACCACGATTATGTATTCGCAGATCACGAAATACAAACGTGGCCCAGGAACCTATACCAGATCCGAATATAGCAGAGGATGCGGGGTTCAAGGCATAGAAGAAATGAGGGGAGTTGATAAGCGGTATCTATAGAGAAATGTGAATGCCTGTGCAATTATTCTCGCACAGGCAGAAAATCAAACTAAATTTTTGATCAACTTTAAGACTACATGCGCCGCACCAATCGCTTCCTGCCCAGGCTGGCGCGCTAGCCGCGCGGAGCTTCCAGCGCGGCGATCAGCCGATCAAGCCCCTGCTCAAGCTGCTCTGTACGCGTCAGGCAGGAAAGCATCAGATGCGCGCCGCGCTCGTAGCCGTAGAAATAGCCGGGATGGACCAGCACGCCATGCTGCAAACAATGCAGCGCCAGCTCTTCCTCATCATCCCAGCCAAAAACCTCAGGAAACAGATAATAGCCGCCGTCGGGAGGCTGCACGCGCAGCAGCGAACTAGCGCCCAGCCGATCCAGCGCCAGATCGAGATTGTGCCGCACATACTCGCGCATGCCCACAACAAACTCCTCGCCCTCGCGAAACAGCGCCGGCAGCATATACTGCGTCAGCGAGTTGCTGCCCAGAAACGTATCGTTGAGCAGCTCCAGCCGACCGGCGAACTGGCGCGCGGCCCGATTCAGCGCGATCCAGCCCAGCTTGAGATCCGGTAGCGCCAGCATCTTGGAGATACCGTTGAGATGAAAGACCGGCAGCTCGGGATGGAGCACGCCGATCGGCGGGACGTTGGACGAGCGATAGGTGAACTCGGCGAAGACCTCATCGCAGATCAGGGGCAGGC
>JAFAYS010000480.1 GCA_019240175.1 Chloroflexota bacterium
AGCTTTTTCGCACGCTCGGCAATCCGTACCGCGTGGCGCACGCGCTCTTCGAGATCGGCAACAACGCGACGTATCTCGGACGCTGGCAGATGGCGCAGCAGCATTTTCAGGAGGCGACCGCGCTCTACGAGACACTGGATATCGCGCCTCGGCTGCGGATGCTCTACTGGAACCAGGGCTTTCTGGCGCACCTGCTTGGCGACGAGACCGAGAGCGAGGCGGCCTATCTACGCGCGCTAGAGTTTTCCGAGCCGCGCATCAGTATGGACAGCTATGTGTATCTTGGCCTGCTGTATCAAACCCAGCAGCGCTGGGCCGAGGCGCTGGCCGCCTACGATCAGGCGATCTTCTGGGCCACGCATCTGCGTAACTGGCATACGCTCAGCCTGATCCACTACCGGCGCGGCAATGTGTTTCAGCGGCAAGATCAGTTGGATGCCGCGTTCCAGGCGTATCGCGACGCGATCGATCTGATCGAGAATCTGCGCGGCGCGACCGAAGACGAAGCGATCAAGATCGGGCTGCTCGGCACCACGCAGCAGGTCTATGAGGCGATGGTGCTGCTCTGCCTGGACTGCGAGCGTCCCGTGGAAGCCTTCGAGTACGTGGAGCGCGCCCGCTCGCGCGCCTTCCTCGACACGCTGACCCGCAAATCGCCCGAGCTGTACGACGCGGTTGCGCAGGCCGTCGCGACACTGCCCGAGATTCAGTCGCGGCTGCCGGCGAACGCGCTGCTGGTCGAATATTTCACGACCGGCGTTGTGCCGCGCGGCGAGGATCTGCTGAACAAGCTGCCGCCGTCGAACACGCGTCTGCGCGAGCAGATGTTGCTGCCGCCGCAGGTGTTGATCTTCGCCGTCGCCCAGGAGCAGGTCGAGGTCTACCGGGCCGCGCTCGATCCCAATACGTTGCGTCCGCTGCCCAACGATCCCGGCCCTGGCCGCCGACTGCTGCATGGCCGGATGCTGCCGCTGCTCTACGAGCGGCTGATCGAGCCGATCCGCCATCTGCTGGCCGGTCGCGATCTGCTGTATCTGATCCCTCACGGCCCGCTGCACTATGTGCCCTTCCAGGCGCTGCGCTCCGCCGACGGCAGCTATCTGATCGACGGACCGATGCTGGCCCGTGCGCCCAGCGCGACGATTCTGCTGCGTAATTGTCTCGGCCGCCATCCCAGCCGCGCCCAGCGTGTGGTGGCGCTCGGCTACAACGATCAAGGCGATGCCGCGCTGCTGCACGCGGAGGCCGAGGCGCGCTCAGTGGCGCGGCTGCTCGACGGCGAAGCCTGGACCGGTCCGGCAGCCAAGAGCCGGCTGCTGCTGGAACAGGGCCGTGAGCTGCGCTGGCTGCATGTCGCCTGTCATGCCGTGTTTAAGCCCGGCGATCCGCTGGACTCTGAGCTACGGCTCGGTGCCGGCGATGCGCTCAGCGCGCGAACGATCATCGGCGAGCTGGATCTGGGCGCGGATCTCGTGGCGCTGAGCGCCTGCACCAGCGGCCTGAGCCAGGTTGTCTCCGGCGATGAGCTGCTCGGCTTGCAGCGCGCTTTTCTCTACGCCGGCACGCCCACGGTGGTTTGCGCGCTCTGGGAAGCCGCCGATCTGGTCACGCGCTTTGTTATGGAGCGCTTCTACACCGATCTGCACGCTGGCCGTCCGGTGGCGGCGGCGCTGCGCGATGCCCAGATCTTTGTGCGTCAGCTCACGGGTCGTGAGGCGGCGGTGATCGTCGCGCGCTGGCGCGATGATTCGCCCGCAGATGCCGAGATGTTGGATCAGGTGATCCTGCTGCTGGCCGAGCAGTCCGATGCGCAGCCCTTCGCCGATCCGGTCCACTGGGCGCCATTCATGCTGATCGGGCGTCCGTTCTAGGCTGCTGCTCCGTCCTGCGCTGCCTGGTCGGTTGCGATCTCGATTGTTAAATGCGGCAGATCGGCCAGCGGCACCGCGTCAAAGGCAATGCAGCCGCTCTCGTCGGTCGTGCCATGCCAGGTCGCGCCTGCCGCGCGCGCTACAACCTGGCTTGGCGTTTGGTCCAAGGGATCGCGATCCAGCGACTCGACGTTGATGCGCACAAAGCCGATCTGCGCGCCGGTTGCAAAAACGTCGATCTGGACGTCAAGACCTGGCGGCTGGAGCGTGTACGAGTACAGCAGCTGTCCGCGTGCAGCGCCGGCCAGCGCGGGCGGTCGCAGCGAGTCAAGCAGCGCCTGCGAGAACACGACGATCAGCCGGCCCCACTCGTCGATCCTCCATGGCTGTGCTGCCGCCGGCTGAGCGGACAAGAACGCAAGATTCGGCTGCGGATAGCTGGGCGCAGGCGCGACTACTCCGTTGTATGCGTCGATCGTCAGCGCGCGCAGCTCGTCGAGCGCTTCGCGACAATGCGCGCATGTATGCAGGTGAGCCGCAACATCGCGGTAGCTTCTGCTGGTGTGCTGTCCAAGCGCTTCGGCGGTCACGTATCCTGGAAGCAGCGTCTGTACGCTGTCGCACAGTGGGTCTGGCTGCTCCGATCGGTGACTCTGGATGTCGCGCTTGGTCATCGCGTCACTCCCTTGTGTTGATGGATAAAGGCAATCAGCCGATGTCGATCTTGCACTTGGTCCTCGCGTGTTTGTCTCATAGCTCGGATGTGTCCGCCAGGATGCCAAGCTCAACCGCCAGTGTGCGCCACTGGCGATCGCTCTGGAGGCGCTTGATTGCCCGCGAGCGCAGCACATACACATTGCTGACGGAGACGCCCAGCTGCTGGCCGATGGTTGCGTCGTCCAGGCCGTCGAGATATTTGAGCTGGAGCGCCGCGATCTGCTGCGCCGCGCGTGGGTGGGCGCGTAGAAAGCCGCTGATGATCTCCTTGAAGCGCAGGCGTAGCTCCTCGGCGATCACGCTCATGCTTAGCTCCGGCTGTCGCTCGTCCGCAACATACGTGCCCAGCGCTTCCTGTCCGTTGCTGCCGGGCGCGTCCAGCGATTGCGGCGATCGCTGCGCTTGCCGCTGAATGGCGCGGGCCGCGTCGCGCAGCTGCTGGAAGGCGAAGGCAAGCAAGGTGCCCGGCTCGTGGCAGCGCTCGAACGCCAGGAAGACCCGCTCAATCGCCACCTGCGCGGCCTCGGCGGCATGATCGGGATAGCGCCGGCGCGCGTTATCGTACAGGTAGCGAAACAGCTCCGTGTAGGCGAGATTCTGGCGCTCGGCTCCCTCGGCCCCGGAGCAGGCCGCGTAGAGCGCGTGGCAGTAGGTGTGGATCGCCGCGCGCTGGGCATCGGCTACCGTATCGTCGGCTACCAGCCCAAGCGTACGCTGCGCGAAGGTTTCTGGATCGAGCAGCCGCCAGCCGTAGCGCGCCAGCAAGCCCTGAACCGCCTCACGGCACTGTTCGGCCAACAGATCAAGATCTCGCTCTGTTTGTAGCATTAGCCTGTTCCTGATCAATGAGCGCTGGTGACATGCTGGATTCATCAAGCGGCAGCCGCATCAGGTGAGGAAGATGTGAAAAAGGATGGGGCACCTGCTAGTATATGTCACGCTAGCAGAGAAATCAACGGGTTCTCAGAAACCACCAATCGAACGCTTCTTGCTCTTCTAAATGCAGTTTTTGCGCCGAATGTAGCACACGCTCAGATGTTAGGCGGCTCACAACAAAATGAGCGAGGCATCACCCCGCTCATTAGTATAAGCTCATCCGCGTTTATGTTCTGTGCGTTAGTTCACAGTTCTTTGTTAGGTCTTCACCCCTGGCCTGCGGGCAAACAAAGGAATAAATAAACAAGGGAACAAAGGATATCCATTGTATCGTTTTGTTCGTTTGTTCCTTGGTTCGTTTGTTCTTTCCCCAGTTCTAGGTTCTGGTATCAATCGTCGTGGTGTGGCCGGCCAGGCTACGCGCGTATTGTGCCTGGGGCAGCGTCGCCGTGCGCAGATAGTCACGCATCGCGACGCAGAGGCTATGCGCGATGATCAGATGGGCGTCTTCGACCTGCTCGATCGAGTCCGACGGCACGCAGATCGCCAGGTCCGAGCCTGCGACGAGCTGCCCGCCTGTGCGGCCCGTGAGCGAGACGATCGTCGCGGCGGCCAGTCGCGCCGCCGCTACCGCTTCCAGCACGTTAGGCGAGTTGCCGCTGGCGCTGATCGCCATGACCAGATCGCCGGGACGCACCAGCGCGACCAGCTGCTCGGCGAAGACGCGATCGTAGTTGGTGTCGTTGCCCCAGGCCGTCAGCAGCGGCACATTGTCGGTGAGCGCCACGACGCGAAAGGTCGGCAGGCCGTTCGTGCGCGTGCCTTTGGCGAGATCGCAGGCGAAGTGCGATGCGGTCGCCGCGCTGCCGCCGTTGCCGAAGACGAAGATCGTGCCGCCGCGTTGCTGGCACTCTAGCATCAGCTCGGCGGCCTGCTCCATCAGCGCGTAGGGCATATTGTATGTAACCGCAGCAAGCTCGCTCCAGTAGCGTTCGATCTGATCGCGCATTCCACATCCTCCTCTGATTGGCTCATTCACCGCTGTCGCGCGCGAGTAGCCATCACGACCGCACACGGGCACATCGACACACCGCCAAGCGCACGGGCTGTCGGGGACAAACCTATCGTCAATGTTCGGAAACCATCGGCAAGCTGCCGCTTACATGCTCACGACATCGCCCTGTCGGCGCAGCTTGCTGTCGTGGACGAGATAGCTGGGAGCCGTTCCTTCTGTGCTGATCTCATGGTACGCAATTCAGAGCCTGAGGGCATTAGGCACATGCCCAAATAACATTTTCTTACGCCGCGCAGTCATTGTGCATCTGCATGATCGCGAATGTGGAAAGCGATTGTGCGTCGATACATCAGTTGCACGGCGCGCGGCTGCGCGACTCGTGAGCGTGCTACAATCGTAGGAGAGTGCAAGCTGTTGCGCCATACAAGACCGCTCAAGGAGTGTGTGATGGATGTTTTTGAGGCGATTCGTACGCTGCTCTCGGTACGCAGCTACCAGGATAAGCCCGTGCCGGAGGAGAGCATCCGGCGTATTTTAGAGGCCGGGCGACTCACCGGCAGCGCGAAGAACGCGCAGCCCTGGCAGTTTGTGGTTGTGCAAGAGCGCCAGACGCTCCAACGGCTGGGTGAGCTGGTGCGATCCGGGGCGCATGTGGCGCACGCTCCGCTAGCGATTGCGGTGGCGATCGAGAAAACGCCGTTCGCCGTCTCGGATGCCAGCCGCGCGATCCAATCGATGCTGCTGGCCGCCTGGGCCGACGGTTTGGGCGGAAACTGGGTTGGTTTCGCGCCGATGAGCGAGGTCGGTGCGCTGCTGAATATTCCCGAAAGCCTGGAAGTCTTGGCGCTGCTGCCGATCGGCTATCCGGCTCAAGCGGTTGGCCAGGGCAAGAAGCAGCGCAAGCCGTTGTCTGAAGTTGCTCACCACGAGCGTTTTGGCGAGCCGTTCGAGTAGCCTGCGTGATTAATCAGGTTATATGACATATGCGGCAAGAACTTTGGCAATTAATTGAGCCGGCCCTTGAGCACGTGCGCCGTCAGCATGAGGCGCACGACCAGCGGCCCTTGATGCCAGACGGGCGGCCTGCCGCCGGTAGGGTTTCCCTGCTGCCTGAAACCGAGCAAGGGCTAGAGCGGATGCACGGCTATATGCAGTCGCTCAAAGCCTGTATGGCGGCCCACCCTGACGTGCGAGATGCGTACACTGGCACGGCGTACTCGATTTCCATTAATTGGAGCGAGAACCGCACCTCTGAGGAGTTTGTGGTCGAGTTTAGCCAGTGGGCACCCCTGGCGACGGTGTACACCTATGGCTCGCCGCCCGCTGCTGTCTCACAGCAGCTCGATGCGTGCCTGGCGCAGCTGCCGCTCATGCTGCTGAACGACGATGAGGTGCATGAGTTGTACGAGCGTGAGCTCTACTTCACGCTGTTCTAACAAGGCTGTGCTGGCGC
>JAFAYS010000502.1 GCA_019240175.1 Chloroflexota bacterium
CGCTGAGCGTGCGCATCAAATCCAGCGTTTCACGGCGCAGATCGAAGAAGATCGCCAGATCGTCGGCAAAATCGCGATCCATGAAGGCCAGACCTGGACGCGGCTCTTCCAGGCTTGGGCGCGTCTCGCTCTTGGCGCGGCGAAAGCCGTTCAGATACGCGCGCTCACGCTCCACGGCGGCGGAAACCAGCTCGGCGATCGACGGCTCAGACGCCGAGCCACGATACAGCTGGTCAGGCGACAGGCGGGCGATCCGCAAACGAATCGCGTTGCAGGTCGCTTCGAGCTTGGCAAGGGCCAGCAGCTCATTGTCCACGCTCTGCTCGGAGCGCATAGGTTGAGCAAACATTGTCACGGGAACCTCATCTTATCAGCTATCGAAAGCTATAATCCAGAGTCGATCTCGGAGCTTTTCAGCGCTGCCTATTCTACCTCAGGATCGCGCCAGCAATTCGCGCACCACGTCCAGATCTTCGGGCGTGTTCACATTGCGAAACGCGTCACCCGCCGGATCGAACTGTGCGATCAGCGGCGGCTCCATGAGGCGCACGCGCACCTCGGGGTAAAAGCCGATCACCTGAGGATTGCCGGCGTCAAGCTGGCGCGCGATCGGCTCGAGGCAGTTGCGGCTATAGATCGCGTGGAGACTTTCGACGCCCAGCCGGTTGCGGGCACGACCGGAGCCGAGCTGCGGCACCAGCACGTCGTAGTCGCGGGGCTGCGCCACCATCCAGCGCAGCAGCTCGAGATTCAGCAGCGGCATGTCGGCGGCGATCACCAGCGCGTGCTCGTGCGTTGCCGCAGCCAGGCCGCTGTAAATTCCGCCCAGCGCGCCGCCGTCGGGATAAACATCGGGCACGATCCGCGCCGAAAGCTGCGTCCACGCCTCGGGATCGTTGAGGACCACGATGACCTCGGCGCAGAGGCTGGCGACAAGATCAACCGTGTGCTGAAGTAACGTTGGGCCGGAGTCGCCCCACAGCTTGAGCTGGCGCTTATCCTGGCCCATGCGGCGGCTACGACCACCGGCGACTACAATCCCGGAGGCCGGCATGCTCGCGGTGGGCTGCCTTTCGCTCATCGAAGGATCTCCTCGGGCCGCGAGAGTGCGCGCAGAGCCGGGCTATTTGGGCTTGCGATTTTTGGCTTCCTCGCGCTTGCGACGAATAAAATCCAGCACCTGCTTATCGATCCGCGCATCTTCGACCAGCCGCTCTTCCAGGTTTTCAATACCGCCATAGGCGAAGAGCGCCTCGCGCGTCACCTCGTCGTAGCTATTGGTGTTGGGGCCGCTGTAGTAGCCCAGCTCGCGCAACGTGTCTTGAAGCTCGCCAGCCAGCGCTTTATCGATCGGGATCAGATCTTCCGCTGCTGGCCGCGTGAGGTAGAAGCGATGCAGTTGAAGCAGGCGCGTCAGCTCTTTGATCGGATCGGGATGATCGTCAACGCGCAGGTCGATGTAGCGATCCAGTACGCCGCCGTACGCGCCGCCCTCGCGGACCACATACAGCGACGCAGATTGGCGTCCGCGACGATCGCCGCCCGCCGTCTGACCAGCTTCCAACGCCGCAAGCATGCGCTCGGCCAGCTCACCCTCGGCGGCGCAAAACGTCTCCGCCATCTTGGCGATGACCGACTCGTTGGCCAGAATATTGCCCTGACAGCAAAAGCCCTCGCCGACGATCTGCCCGGCCCAGGGATGGCACGCCGAGCCGGTGTAGGCCGCCGCACGGCCCTCGCGATCGACAATGCCTACCTGGCGATGCTCACGCTGCGGATCGGCCTCGATCAGCTGGCGCACAACATCCGCCGCCGTCACACCTTGCTCAAGCAGCGCCAGCCCATCCGGCCCGTAGCTGAGATTGGCGAGACTCTGCGTCGCGATCGCGCCGACGTGGGCGCGCGCCCACGGCACCACTGAGCCGACCGCCAGAAACTTCGACTGGACGGCAACGCCGAGATCGCCGTTGGCCGGATCTCGCGCGACGATCGAGAATGTAGCGATCAACGGGCTGCCCATAGCGACCCTCCTCAGCGTGGTAACGTCCGCACCGTCAACGAATCGAAAATACCCTCGCCGCCGTTTGGCCCAGGAACCACCACAAAGCCATAGGTTGTGCCTGCGAGCGGCGTCGGCACATTGAAATTAGCCAGCAGCGCGCCGTTGGCATAGACCGAGGCGCGCGTCCCAACGACAGCCAACACCAGACGGTTGCGTCCAGCGCGAATCGCATTGCTGGGCGTCGGACCTACAATAACTCTACCACCACGCTGCTCAACGCGGAAGCGTCCATCGGCGCTGATCAAAAAGCGGTAGTTGTTACTTGGGCCGAAATTGAGGCCAGCAGCGCCGCGCACCGGAATCACATCCGCGCCGATGATCGCGTTGCTGGCACCCAGCGGCGAGCCATAGGCAAAGATCGCGCCGGTGTTGGGCTGCGAGGTGATCACATACGCGCCATCGCGATAGCCCAGCGTGTAGTTTGCCTCTTGCAGATTCGGCCAGCCGCTGGCGGGATTGCTGAAGTTGTCGCCGTCAAGCACCTGCCCGCCCTCCAGGCCGCCCGCTGGCAGCGCTGCCGGCGGCGTTGTAGGTGCTGGTGCCTGAGTTGGACGCGGCGGTGCTGCGGTTGGCGGCACGGCTGTCGGTGGCACAGGCGTCGGCGGCACTTCGGTTGGCGGCGGCGGTACCTCAGTTGGCGGTGGAGCTTCCGTTGGCAGCGCTGTCGGCGAGGCCTGCTCACTCGTAGGCGAGGGCGGAATCTCAGTCGGTGGCGGTGGAGTCGTCGGCACAACCTCAGCCGTCGGCAGCGTGCCACCGGCGGGCTCGCTGGCGGCGGGCGCGGCAGACGCGCCTGTTGTCGGCACGTCCGCGACCACCAGCGGCGTGGCGGTTGCCGTCGCGGCAATCACACCAGTAGGATTTGCGCCAACAATCGTGCCGGCAGTTCCGGTAGGCGGCTGCTCGGCCAGATTCGGCGATCGCAGCGCATTCCAGCCGTAGACACCGCCGCCCAGCAGCAGCGCGGCAATCGCTGCGCCGGTCAGCCAGACAGCAGGCCGGCGTGACGTGCTGCGCTCGGCGGTGGTGCCACTCAGCGACTCGGCGCGCGCCAGCAGATCATCGACATCACGATAAAACGGATCGACGCGCT
>JAFAYS010000527.1 GCA_019240175.1 Chloroflexota bacterium
TCTGCACAACCGTTCTCTTTTCGACAACATCTTTGATTAATCAAACACCAGCAGCGCAGCTTCCTTAGATCATAAACATCGAAGGATTCTGCACGCTCCTACTGCTAAGCACCCGCCTCGCCTATCTGCCTGCATGTCGACGATGACTGCCTGGGGAATAGGGCATACATCAGCGTCTTTCGCGACCGGGAAAGGAGGTGAAGAACTTGCT
The DNA here is from genome assembly GCA_019240175.1 of Chloroflexota bacterium. Taxonomy (GTDB): domain Bacteria; phylum Chloroflexota; class Chloroflexia; order Chloroflexales; family Kallotenuaceae; genus LB3-1. The sequence continues at coordinate 212 of JAFAYS010000527.1, forward strand.
TAAGCTTTCGCTGCGCTACGCGCGCTATGCGGCCTCGGTGCTGGCCTCGGTTGGCTTTGGTACATCCTTGAACTAATCGCCACAGCCGGTACGTGGCTTTCATTCTTGAACTAATGATCATCCGCCTCATTTACTCCTTGGAGAATCCTCTTATGCTTAAGCTCACGCTGCGCTACGCGCGCTATGCGGCCTCAGTGCTGGCCTCAGTTGGTTTCGGCGTTTCAATGAATTAGTGACCACGGGCCTGATCTATTCCTGGAGAATCTCCTTATGTTTAAGCTCACGTTGCGCTATGCGCGCTATGCGGCCTCAGTGCTGGCCTCAGTTGGTTTCGGCGTTTCAATGAATTAGTATCTGTGCGGTAACCATTGATGACCGATGGCTCTGCTCAGATCTATCCCCACTCCATCAGCTCCTGCGACAACGCGGCCAGGACGAAGCTGGTCGCGTTGCTTGCCTTGTTTGTGCCTGTGATTGGAGAGAAGCATGTCTAGCATGACGATGACGGCGTGTGCTCAGCTGCGCTTCGTCGCATCGATCTTGTTCGGTCTGCCGTTTGCGCGCTGGTCGCTGGATACGCTGATCTCGGCAGCTCAGCAGACGCGGCGGGAGTTTGGCGCGCTGGGCTCGGAAGCTCAGGAGCTGCTGCACGGCCCTGCGCTGGACGACGAAACCCGTCGGGAGTTTCAGCAGCGCCGCTTTCGCAAGCAGGCCCAGCGCGCCGCGCGAGAAACCCGCTATTATCGTGAATTGTTTGCACGCCTGGACATCGATCTGCGGCGGCTCAGCTTTGCGGATATTGCGCGCATTCCTCTGACCACCAAGGAGGCCGTGCGCGCCAATCCCGACGCATTTATTCGTGAGTCGGCGGATGTGCGTTTTCGCGCCACCACCAGCGGCACTACCGGCTGGCCGACCAGCATCGCTTTTTCGGAATACGAGATGCAGCTGTTTGTCGCGCTACAAGCGTTGAGCACCATGAACGCCGGCGCGATCCAGCCAGATGATATTGTGCAGATCAGCACGAATAGCCGCGCGGCGCTTGGGAATCTGTGCAACGCCGGGTCAAGCGCGCGGCTTGGCGCGCTGGTTACGCTGCCGGGCCAGATCGATCCGGATCTGACGCTGGCTCTGCTGCGAGAGCGCCACACGCTGCCCGGCAAAAAGGAGCGTGTCAGCAAGCTCACGGTGTATCCGTCCTATCTCGGCGCGCTGATCGAGCGCGGCCTTGCGCTGGGCTATGGGCCGCACGACTTCGGCCTCGAGCAGATCACTACGGGCGGCGAGATCGTTAGCGCTGGCCTCAAGCGCCGCGCGCAGCAGCTGTTTGGTCCGGTTACGTTTCAGGAAGGCTTCGGCATGACCGAGGTGTGGCCGTTTGGCGGCACGCTCTGCTCCGAAGGCCATCTGCACTGGGAGCCGTCGGCGGGCTTGCTCGAAGTGATCGATTGGCAAACAGGCCAGGCCGCGCAGCCGTGCGCACTGGGCACGCTCGTCCTAACGCCGTTCCCGCCGTTTCGCGAGACGACCTTGCTGCTGCGCTACAACACCGAGGACGTGGTGCGCGTGCTCGATGGGCCGCTGACATGCTCGCTGCGCCATCAGCCGGCGACCTCGCATCTGCTCGGCAAGCAGCGCCTGGCGGTGCAGCACGACGCCGGCTGGACGTTTCCGCGCCAGATTGTGGAGGCGCTTGAGGCGCTGGATGAGGTGCCGCTGCCGGCGCGATGTGGCTACTGGGCGGTGCCCGGCGGCGTGGCGGTCGAGGTGCTTGTGCGCGATGCGACACCTGCCACGCGGCGCGCGATCGAGCGCAGCCTCCAAGCGTGGGACGTGCCCGTGCGCGAGCTGTATCTGCACACCGATCGCAGTGAGCTCCTGCGTCCATTACCGTGGCGCGGCGATCTGCGCGAAGGTATGTTTGCGGCGGCTTCCGCGACGCCCCGCGCCCACGCGGCGGCTGAGCCTGCGATCGAAGATGTTCTAGCGGTGAGGTGATCCATGCAAACGTTGGTGCTGGTTGTGCTCGGCCATGTGCTGATCGCGATGCTGCTGGCGTGGTGGTTCTTCGCCCGCTACACGA
>JAFAYS010000551.1 GCA_019240175.1 Chloroflexota bacterium
GCTGGTCTCTGACTTTGGCGGCGGTACGCTCGACGTGACGATCATGCGGGTCGAGCCGGACGGCCAGCGACATATCCTCTCGACCGACGGCGTGCCGGTCGGCGGCGATCTGCTCGATCAGCGGATTGTGATGGGCAAGCTGCACCCGCACTTCGGCGCAGGTGCCACCCTCGGGCCGCGCCGGCTGCCGCTGCCTGCGTTTTTGCTGGATCATCTTGAGGGCTGGCAAAGCATCGTCGAGATGCATAATCCCAAAACGCTGGACATCATCGACGAGGCGATTCGCACCGGCGATCGGCCTCAGCAGCTGCGCGCGCTGCGGGCTTTGGTGCGCGAAAACTACGGCCTGCCGCTGTATGAGATGGTCGAGGGTGCCAAGCGCGAGCTGTCGGAGTACGAGGATACGCTGCTGGGCATGCACACCGCGCAGATCAACTTCGAGGAAACTCTAGAGCGCTGGGACTTCGAGCGGCTGATCGGGCCGGATGTGCGCGCCGTCGACGCCTGCTTGAAGCGCGCGCTCATAGCAGCGCAGCTTGAGCCACGCGAGATCGACGTGGTGCTGCGCACGGGCGGCTCGTCGCGAGTGCCGCGCTTTGTGCGCCTGCTGGAAGAAACCTTTGGCAGCAACAGCCTCTTCGACGAAGGCGAAGGCATCTTCACCTCGGTTGCCTCGGGCCTGGGCGCGGTCTTCAGCGACACGCACCTGCGCCGCACCCTCACCGACACCGGCCACCTGCACTAATCCAGCACACCGTGATCACGCACAGCGAAGGGCGTGATTGCTCACGCCCTCAGCCGTCAATCGATAGTTTGCGCCCGCTACTAGCGCGCGTTCTCGTCGATGCGATTGGTTACATTCTGGCGCGCCTCGTCTTGCGGCGGCAGCTGATCGAAATCAACCTGGCTGCCGTCGCCGACGGCTCGCTCCGCGCCCTGACGCAGCTGCATCCGATCGACACGCATTTGGGCCTCGTCGATCAGCGCGTCGATGTTGGGCCGCGCGTGCGACTGCCCCCGCTCAGCGTGCAGCGCTTGCAGATCGGCTAGCTCCTGCTCCAGCGTGCGATTGGCTTCGGCATACTCGTCGCTGTCCGAGGCATAGGTCATGCGCTCGTTCACATAGTCGCCCAGATTATCCAGGCCCTCACCGCGCAAAGGTCGTCCCTCGCTCATCGTCGTAGCCTCCCTCACATGTTGCGGGATTCAGACGCGATCCCAAACTTCTTGCATCTCGCCCAGATTGGTCACCGCACGATCCGCCTCGTCGCCCAGCGCACGCTTCAGCGCGCCGAAAAAGCTGTGAACCGAGGCATCGACCCAGGGATCGTCGACGGTCTCGCCGACTTCTTCCGCCACCTGGGAGTAGAACTCCTGGCGCGGCCACTTCTGCAGCAGGCACACCATGCGGCTGTAGCGATCGGCAAAATCGCCGCCCCACATCATTTCCTCGACCTGCACCTCAGGTGCCTCGCCAACACGCACGACTGCGGACAGCTCGGCTGCCAGATCGTCGTCAACTTCTACCGCGCGATGGCGCAGCGCGTTGAAAACACCGCGCGTCCACTTCTCGGCCTCGGAGCGCGATGGGAAATGACCCAGCCGAGTGACATCCGTGATGAACGTGTCGCGATCCGCCGACAAGGGCGTGGCTCCCGCGCCGCCGGGAGTATCTGGGAAAATCCCGCGCCGGGACTCGGTGAGATACTCGTCCATCTGCTCGGTTGAGTACTGTGTGCGGGATTGATCGGCGGTCGGCGCGTTCTGGCCCTTGGTAAAGTTGGGCTCGTTGCGGAAATCGTTGCCGCGCTCCATCTCGACGCGCGCCTCGGGACTGACCGCACGCACGACGGTATCAGGTCGGTGCGCGGACGGCGGCGGCAGCTTGTCGCTCTGACCGCTGGCCTGATCAATCGCCTCCGAGCGCGCGGGATCGAGCCCGCTGTCATCGGTGCTCGGCGCTGCGCCGGCCTCGGCATTATGATGCCCCGAGGTTGCGGCGACATTCTTATTGATGCCGGTCGCGCCCGGATAAGTCTGAGGATCAGCGGCGGTCGCCGACTCCTGAGGTGTACGCTCGTGAGGATTTTCATGTTGCGTCATTGCGATGTCTCCTTTACACAAACTCTTGGAGCCCTACAACAGCAACTGCGATGCCAGGGCCGATCTGTTCGTGCAAAGGAGTCCGCCCAACGCGATCAAACCAGGTTTAGCCGGCGCTACTTGATGTGGAAGCAAGCAGCGGCTCAAGCTCTCGCAGATCGCGGATCACGGCGCAGTCAAGCCTGGGCACGCGGCCATGGCGATCGATCAGCACCGGCGTGATACCGGCAGCGCGTGCGCCGCGCACATCGGCGTAGTAGCTATCGCCCACATGTAGCGCCTCATCAGGCCGCACGCCCGCACGCTCGATCGCCAGCCGGTAGAACTGTACGCTGGGCTTGGCGAAGCCGATATTGCCTGAGCAGAGCACAAAATGGAGGAAGCGCGTAAAGCCGTGGGCCTGCAAAATACGCGGCAGCGTCGGTGCCCAATCCGAGACCGCGCCCAGGCAAAAGCCATGGCTGTGCAGCTGCTCCACAACCTCGCGCGCCTCGGGGAAGGGATGCCACGCCGCGGGCTGGCCGTACCAATCGATCAGCTCCTGCGCCAGCAGCTGATCTTCGTCTACAAAGCCAAGCTCGTCGAAAACATGCCGGTAGTAGTCCTGCCACATGCCCCGGATTGTGTGCGGCTGTGCCCAGTCGTCGCGCAACGATTGATAGCGCTGCATATGCGTAACATCGGCTAGCTGCATCGCGGCTTTGATTCTGGACAGCGGCAGCTCGTGGCCGTGCGCGCGCAGCACCTTACGCATCACTTTGGAAGTTGGCTCGGCGGTGTGCAGCAGCGTATAGCCGACATCGAAAAAGATCGCTTTGATCAAGACTCGTTTCTTTCGTTTATAGAAACCAAGAACCTAGAACCTAGAACCTAGAACCTAGGAGTAGTAGGATTTAGCTCTGTTCTTTAGCTGTTCTTTCCTGCCTGCTCGGCCAATAGCTCCGGTAGCTCGGCGATGTCATAGATCAGCGGCACGTCAAGTTTGGGCCAGTTGCGCCGCCGCCAGTCGAGCAGAATCGCATCCATGCCCGCCGTTCGCGCGCCGCGCACATCGGCGTAGTAGCTATCGCCCACATGCACAATCCGCTCCGGCGGCAGCTCGGCGCGACGTGGAACTAGCCGGTAGAACTGCTGGGACGGTTTGGCAAAGCCGATCGCGGCCGAGACCAGCGCCCAGTCCAGGTAGCGCGACAGGCCAAGGCGGTGCAAAATACGCGGCAATCCCGACACCCAGTCGGAGGCGATGCCCAGCCGGTAGCCCTGCTCGTAGAGCGTGGTCAGCGTTTCCAGCACATGCGGATAGAGTCGCCAGTTCGCGGGGTCGAGGTAGCGATCGATGATCTGCTGGGCATGGCGCGAATCAGGATCATCGACGCCGAGCTCGGACAGCCACTGGCCGTAGTAGCGCAGATACAACCGATTGATGCGCTCGTCGGCCTCCCAGGTGCCGTTGAGCGGGCGCAGGTAATCGCCGAGGAACAAGCGCTCGGCCCGCTGATGCGCCGCGTCAAGGGTGGCGGCGTCGGCGGGAGCGCCAAGCTCGGCCAGCAGCGCCCCGACGATCGCAGGGGCCTCACCATGAGGTTCGATCAGCGTGTAGCCGACATCGAATGAAACGGCAGCATAGCGACGATCCGTGGACATGGGTACAGGATACCAGCACAGGCAGGCCATACGCAAGCGGGACGAAGGTTCAGCAACGCCGCGCGCAAACCAGTATAATTGTGGATGTTCACGGAGTAAACTTAATCCTATGGACGCTATTCGTCACCGCATTCCACGCTCGATTATGATTCTCTCAGAGAATATCAAGTTCGAGCATACGATCTTCGCGCTGCCCTTCGCCTACCTGGGCAGCTTACTGGCCGCCGATGGCTTTCCGCCGCTCAGCGTCTTCTTCTGGGTCACCGTCGCGATGGCTGCGGCGCGCACGGCGGCGATGTCGCTCAATCGCTATATCGACCGCCACATCGACGCGCGCAACCCACGCACGGCTCGTCGCCCGATTCCGGCGGGCCAGCTGTCGGCCAAATCGGTGCTGATTACCGCGCTGATCTCGATGCTGATCCTGGTCTTCGCCGCCTATATGCTCAACCCGCTCTGCCTGCTGCTCTCACCGATCGCGGTCGCCGCGCTGGTCTTCTACTCATACACCAAGCGCTTCACGCCCTTATGTCACGCCGCGCTCGGCCTGACCGATGCGATCGCACCGGCTGGCGGCTGGCTGGCGGTGCGGCCCTCGTTCGCCTGGCCCGAGGTCCTGCCGATGCTGCTGCTGGCGCTGGCGGTCGCGCTCTGGATCGGCGGCTTCGATATGCTCTACGCCTGCCAGGATGTCGACTTTGATCGGCGTGAAGGGCTGCACTCGATGCCCGCCGACTACGGTGTGCGCTATGGTCTGAACACGGCGCGCGCGTTTCATGCGGCCATGCTGGCGATGCTGATCGGCGTG
>JAFAYS010000641.1 GCA_019240175.1 Chloroflexota bacterium
CACCAGCTCACTCGCCTGCTGATTCGCCAGACGATCGGCGAAGGCGGCGATCGTCGGCGCTTCAAAGAGCAGCCGCAGCGGTAGATCCAGGTTGAGCAGCTGGCGCAGCCGGCTGATGACCTGCGTGGCCAGCAGCGAGTGGCCGCCGAGCGTGAAGAAGTTGTCGTGGATGCCGATCGGCTGCACATCGAGCACGCTCGACCACACGCGGGCGATCAGCTCCTCGGTGGTGGTGCGCGGCCCGACAAAGGTCGGCTCGTGCTCGGAGCGGCTGGCGTCAGGCGCGGGTAGCGCACGCCGATCGACTTTGCCGTTGGGCGTCAGCGGCAGCGCGTCCAGCGGGATAATCACGCTCGGGACCATGTACTCGGGCAGGCGCTCGCCAACGAAGGCGCGGAGTAGAGCGGCGAGGCCCTCACTGATGGCCCTCACCCCCGGCCCCTCTCCCGTTGCGACAGGAGAGGGGTGATTTTCGGTACTTTGTTCGTTTGTTCGTTTGTTCCCTTGTTCCCCGACAACGTACGCCACCAGCCGCTTGGTGCCGGACGACTCGGCGTGAACGATCACAACTGCCTCGCGCACGTCGGGATGCTGGCGCAGGACGGCTTCGATCTCGCCGAGTTCGATGCGGAAGCCGCGCAGCTTGACCTGATGATCGATGCGGCCCAGAAACTCAATGTTGCCATCGGCGCGGTAGCGCGCCAGGTCGCCGGTGCGGTAGAGCCGCGATCCCGCACCCTGAGGGTACCCGGCGGAAAATGGATCGGGCACGAACTTCTCTGCGGTCAGCGCCGGGCGATCGTGGTAACCGCGCGCTAGCTGCACGCCGCCGATGCAGATCTCGCCGGCCACACCACGCGGCACCGGCTGGAGCTGCGCGTCAAGCAGATAGACCGTCGTGTTGGCGATCGGACGGCCAATCGGCGGCAGTGTGGTGGCATCAGGTGCGACGACGGCACAGGTGGCGACGACGCTGTTTTCGGTCGGGCCGTAGTGATTGACCAGCGCAAACGGCAGCCCGCTCAGATCGTGGGCGTGCAGCTGGTCGCCGCCGGTGAGCAGCGCCCGCAGCGTGAGCGTCGCAGCAGCCGGCTCGGCGAGGATGGCCTCGGCCAATGGTGTCGGCAGAAAGGCGACCGTCAGCTGCTGCGCGTGCATCCACTCGATCAGCGCATCGGGCGCGGCGCGCAGGGCGTCGGGCGGCAGATGCAGACTCGCGCCGGATGCCAGCGTCGGCCATAGCTCCCACACTGCCGCATCGAAGGCTAGACCAGCCAGCAGCGACGTGCGGTCGCACTCGGTGAGTGTGTAGGTGTGCCGGTGCCAGGCGACGAGATTGGTAACGCCACGCTGCGGCACGGCGACGCCCTTGGGCTGGCCGGTCGAGCCGGAGGTGTAGATGATGTAGGCCAGGTGATCAGCGGTGGCGCAGGTGGGCAACGGCGTGGTCGGCTGCTGATCCAGCAATGGGCCAGCGCGATCGAGCGCGACCAGCGGTCCCGCGAAGGCCGGCACGAGGGCCGCGAGGTCGGTATGCGTGAGCAGGACAACGGCGCGGGCATCGTCGAGCATGAACTGCAGCCGCTCGGGCGGGTAAGCGGCATCGAGCGGCAGGTAGGCGGCATCGGCTTTGAGCGCCGCCAGCGCGGCGACGATGTAGTCGGCGCAGCGCGGTAATAACAGCGCCACGATATCTTCAGGGCCGACGCCAAGACGACGGAGATAGTGCGCGAGCTGAGTGGCGCGCTGATCCAGGTCACGGTAGGTCAGCTGCTGCTCGGCGCTGACGACGGCGAGGGCCTCGGGGGTGCGCGCGGCTTGGGCGGCAACGAGCTGTTGCAGTGTCGGCGCAGTGTCGAAGGCGTGTGTAGTGGCGTTCCAGTCGTGCAGCAGCTGCGCATCATCGCCGGTCAACAGCGGCAGCCGATCAATGCGCCGCGCCGGATCGGCCACGATCGCCGCCAGCAAGACCTGAAGCTGATCGGCCATGTGCGCGATCGTCTCGGCCTCGAACAGCTCGCTGCGATAATCGATTGTGCCGCGCAAGCCCTCAGCCGTCTCGTTGAAGGTCAGCGTGAGATCAAATTTGGTGGTGTGGCGCTCCAAGACCAGCGGCTCAAGTGTCAGCTCGGGCAGCTCGATCGTGGCGCGCGGCGTGTTTTGCAGCGCAAACATCACCTGGAACAGCGGATGATGGTTGAGATCGCGCTCGGGCTGAATCGTCTCGACCAGCATCTCGAAGGGCAGATCTTGATGCGCGTAGGCTCCCAGCGCGGTCGTGCGCACACGCTCGATCAGCTCCAAAAACGACAGATTGCCGCTGAGGTCGGTGCGCAGCACCAGCGTGTTGACGAAGAAGCCGATCAAGCCTTCCAGCTCAGGCTGCACCCGTCCCGCGATCGGCGTGCCCACCGCAATGTCGAGCTGGCGCGTGTAGCGGCTAAGCAGCAGCTGCCAGGCCGCCAGCAGCGTCATGAAGAGCGTCGCGCCGCTCCGCTGGCTGAGCTGCTGTAGCTCAACGCGCAGCTGATCCGGCAGCTCGAACGAGAGATGCGCGCCACGCTCCGAGGAAACAGGAGGTCGCGGGTGGTCGGTGGGCAGCTCCAAGGGCTCGATGCCCGCCAATTGTTGTCGCCAATAGTCGAGCTGCGCTTCGAGCACGGCTCCTTGGAGCCACTGACGCTGCCAGAGCGCGTAGTCGGCGTATTGCAGCGGCAGCGGCGCGATCTCGATCGGTTCCTGCTGGGTGATCGCCTGGTAGAACGCTACCAGCTCACGCAGCAGCACACTCTGCGACCAGCCATCGAAGACGCTGTGATGGATCACAAAAACCAGAATCTGCTCGGTCTCGCTGCGGCGCAGCAGTGTTACACGCAGCAGCGGCCCTTCTTGTAGATCGAACGGACGCTGAATCTCCGCGTAGATCAGGCTTTCGATCTCAGCCTCGGCCTTGATCTCGATCACCGGCAGCGCCAGCTCAATCTCGGGCGCGATCCGCTGCACGGGCTCGTTGTTGTGAGCGGCAAATGTGGTGCGTAAAACCTCGTGGCGCTGCACAATCAGATTAAGGCTGCGCGCCAGCGAGGGCACGTCCAGCCTGCCGCTCAGCCGTACAACCGCCGGGATCGAGTAGGCCATGCTGCCGCGCTGAAGCTGATCCAGGAACCACAGCCGCTGCTGCGCAAACGACAGCGGCAGCGGGCTGTTGTCGCGCGGGGCGGCCACGATCGGCTGTGCTGCCGTCGGGCGATATTGCGCCAGCTGCGTGGCGAAGGCGGCGACCGTCGGCGCTTCAAAGATCAAGCGCAGCGGCAGATCCAGGCCCAGCACGTTGCGCAGCCGCGTGACGGCCTGCGTCGCCAGCAGCGAGTGGCCGCCGCGCTCGAAAAAGTTGTCGTCGACGCTGAGCGCGCTGACGCCCAGCACCTCAGCCCACACGTTGGCGATCAGCTCCTCGGTGGGTGTGCGCGGTGCGACAAAGCGCTGCTCCCGATCCGTGTCATTGCGATCCGGTACCGGCAGCGCCCGCCGATCGATTTTGCCGTTGGGTGTCAGCGGCATCGTGTCCAGCACCAGCAGCGTAGCTGGCACCATGTAGGCGGGCAGATCGCGCTGTAGCAGCGATCGCAGCTCGGCGCGCAGCGTCTCGTCGCTCGGCGCTGCCTGGCGCTTGGCCACATAGCCGATCAGCCGCTGGCCGCCTGATTGATCCGTATACACCAGCACTACTGACTGCTCAACTGCGCTATGCCGCAGCAGGGTTGCCTCGATCTCGCCTAATTCGATGCGGAAGCCGCGCAGCTTGACCTGGCGATCGATGCGGCCCAGAAACTCGATCTGGCCGTCGGCGCGGTAGCGTGCCAGATCGCCGGTGCGATAGAGACGCGACCCTGGTTGAACGGAAAACGGATCGGGTACAAACTGGGTGGCAGTCAGCGCCGGGCGGTCGTGGTAGCCACGCGCCAGCTGTGCGCCGCCGATGTACAGCTCACCCGCGACGCCACGCGGCACCGGCTGGAGCTGCGCGTCGAGCAG